>JAUPTP010000445.1 GCA_030918015.1 Pseudomonadota bacterium | reverse complement strand
GGCACGTCGGCGCGCTCGCGCAGCGCGCGCGCCAGCATCAGGCCGTCCTCGCCGGGCAGGCGCAGGTCCAGCACCACCAGATCGATCGCCTCGCGGTCGAAGACCTCGAACATCTCGCGCCCGCTGGTCACCGCGGTGACCCGCAGGTCGTGTTCGCCAAGGTACTCGGCCAGCAGCCCGCGCAGCGCCGGATCGTCGTCGACGACCAGGATGTGGCGCGGCACGGCAAGGGCTGCGGCGGGCGACGTCAGGGGGGCGGGAGCGTTCATCTGGCGTTCTAATGCGGGCATGTCCGCCTCGATGATGACAGTTCCGTGTTGCTGATGCGCCTGGAGTGGGTGCGCGCGCTGCTGGTGGCCGAGCTGCTGGTGGCGCTGGCCGGGGCCGCGGCGCTGTGGACGCTGCGCACGCAGACCCTGGAGGCCGAGCTGCGCACGCTGGTCTCGCTGTCGCGCGCGATGGCGCTGCAGGCCGACCGCACGCTGGGCGTGGCCGACGCGGTGCTGCGCTCCACCCGCGAGGAGCTCGCGCACGGCCTGATCACGCCGGGGCTGCCGGCGGTCGACGAGCTGCTGAGCGCGCGCATCCTGCCGCTGGACGACTTCCGCGCGCTCACGGTCTTCGGCGCGCAGGGCCAGCGCCTGGCCTCGTCGCGGCGCTGGCGCCCGGCCGAGCCGGTGCTGGTGACCGAGCAGGATGTCTTCCAGGCCGCCCGCGAGGCCCGCTCGCCGCGGCTCTACATCAGCGCGCCCTATGCGACACAGGTCGATCCGCGTCCGGCCATCAGCGTGACGATGAACTGGAACGACGACGACGGCACCTTCCGCGGCGTGCTGGCGCTGGTGGCCGAGCCCGACTTCCTCGAGGGCGACTTCAGTCGGCTGGCGCCGGCGCCCGATGCGCAGCTGGTGATCCACCGCGAGGACGGCGCGGTGCTGCGCCCGCCGGCGGTGCCCGACGAGATGCTGGCGCAGGCCAGCGCCGCGTGGCTGCGCCTGCGCACGCCCGACGAGCCCGCGGCGGTGCTGGTGCTGCCGGACGGGCGGGTGCGCCTGGTGGCCGGGGCGCGCCTGGCGCACCAGCCGCTGGTGGTGCGCGTGTCGCGCGATGCCGAGGTGGTGCTGCGCGCCTGGCGCGATCTGGCGTGGCTGTCGGCGGCCTTCATGGCCTCGGCGATGGCGATCACGCTGGTGCTGGTGCGGCGCATCGGGCGCGACCGGGTGCGCCGGCAGGTGCTGGAGGCGCGGCTGCAGCGCGCGCGCCAGCTCGAGTCGCTCGGGCAGCTCGCCGGGGGCGTGGCGCACGACTTCAACAATGTGCTGGCCTCGGTGATCGGCTACGGCGAGATGGCGCGCGAGGCGCTGGCCGAGGGCACCGCACCGGCGCGCCACCTCGACCAGGTGCTGCAGGCCGGGCGGCGCGGGCGCGCGCTGGTGGCGCGCATCCTGGCCTTCAGCCGCGGGCAGCCGCGCCAGCGGGTGGTCTTCGCGCTGGAGCCGGTCGTGGCCGAGGTGCTCGACCACCTCGAGGGCACCCTGGCCGAGGGCCTGCGCATCGAGCGCGACCTGCAGGGCGCCGGGCTGGCGCTCGAGGGCGATCCGACCGCGCTGTACGAGGCGATCATGAATCTCGCCCGCAACGCGGTGCAGGCCATGCCCGAGGGCGGCGCGCTGCGGGTGAGCCTGCAGGCCCGCGCGCCTGACGCGGCGCGGGTGCCGCTGGCGGGCACGCTGCCGAGCGGCCGGGCCGCCTGCCTGAGCCTGAGCGACCACGGCCAGGGCATCGCGCCCGAGACGATGGCGCGGCTGTTCGAGCCCTTCTTCACCACCAAGGGCCCGCGCGAAGGCACCGGGCTGGGGCTGGCGATCGTGCATGGCGTCGTCACCGACCTGGGCGGCGCGATCGAGGTGCACAGCACGCCGGGCCAGGGCAGCCGCTTCACGCTGTGGCTGCCGCTGTCGAGCGCGCCGGTGCCGCCGCCCTCGGCATCGCCGGCCGGCGAGGACGAGGCCCTGCCCGAAGGCCGGGGCGAGACGGTGCTGGTCGTCGACGACGAGCCGGCGCTGGTCGAGCTGGCCGAGGAGCTGCTCGCCGGCCTGGGCTACGAGCCGCTGGGGCTGACCTCGAGCGCGCGGGCGCTGGAGGAGTTCGCCCGCGATCCGGCGCGCTTCGACCTGGTGCTGTGCGACGAGGTCATGCCCGGGCTGACCGGCACCGCGCTGGCGGCCGAGCTGCGCCGGCAGCGGCCCGACCTGCCGATCGTGCTGGCCACCGGCTATGGCGGCGAGCAGCTCGAGGAGCGCGCCCGGGCGGCCGGCATCGCGGTGGTCGTGGCCAAGCCGCTGACCCGCGCCGAGCTGGCCCGGGCGCTGGCCCGCGCGCTCGGCCGCTCGTAGCGGCCTGTGTTTCATCTGTCATCTGCGTCGGCGGCGCTGCAATCGGCGCTGGCAGCGGGGGCCGCACAGTGGAGCCATCGCCACATGGTTGGCTTCTCCCCCGAAAGGATGCACGATGACCCGCTCCACTTTCGCGCTCTCCCGCTCCCGTGCGGCCCTGGCCGCGGCCTTGCTGGCGCTGGGCACGGCGGGCGCGGCCCAGGCGGCCGGCGCGCCGGGCAGCACCTATGTCGGCGGCGCGCTGAGCGCCCCGGACTACCGCGACCCGATCGGCGGCTCGGGCGACGGCAGCGGCGGCCCCGGCCCCGGCCTGAAGGTCTACGGCGGCTACCAGGTGACCCCGAACTTCGCGGTCGAAGGCGGCGTCTTCCACCTGGGCCGCACCCATGATGTCAACGGCACCGGCCGCGCCTACGGCGCCTATGTCGACGGCGTCGGCAGCGTCGAGGTCGCGCCGCAATGGTCGCTGCTGGGCAGCGTCGGTCTGGCCCAGGCCAAGCTGACCTCGGCCCAGGGCTCCGACGACAGCCCCGCGGTGAAGCTGGGCGTGGGCGTGCAGTACGACATCACCTCGCAGGCCGCCGTGCGCGTCGGCTACGACCGCTACCACTTCACCAGCGCCTACGGGGGCAACGCCGA
>JAUPTP010000022.1 GCA_030918015.1 Pseudomonadota bacterium | reverse complement strand
GGTGATGCTGGACTTCGGCGCGGCGCGCGAGGTGCTGTCCAAGGAAGGCAACTTCATCCGGCCGATGTACACGCCGGGCTTCGCCGCGCCCGAGATGTACCGCCGCGACGGCAGCCTCGGGCCGTGGACCGACATCTACGCCATCGGCGCGTGCATCTACGCCTGCATGCAGGGCTATCCGCCCAACGACGCGCCGCAGCGCATCGAGAAGGACCGCCTCGGCCTGAGCCTGTCCCGACTGCGCAACGTCTACTCGGACAACCTCATCGAGGTGACCGAGTGGTGCATGTCGCTCGACCCGCTGGCGCGGCCGCAGAGCGTGTTCGCGCTGCAGAAGGAGCTCTCGCGCGAGACCGAGCGGCGCTATACCAAGCTGAGCTTCAGCGAGCGGCTCAAGCTGCAGCTCGAGAACATCAAGTCCGGCGCGAAGGCCTGAGCGCCACCGCCCTGCCCGAAGAACCGATCGACGCCCCCCCGGAACCCCTGGACATGCGCTTTTCCGTCTACCAGATCAGCCGCCGCGGCGGCCGCGAGAAGAACGAGGACCGCATGGGCTACTGCTACACGCGGGACTCGGGGCTGTTCGCGCTGGCCGACGGCATGGGCGGTCACCCCGAGGGCGAGGTCGCCTCGCAGATGTCGCTGCAGATGCTGGCCGCGCAGTTCCAGGCCGAGGCCCGCACGCAGCTGAAGGACCCGAAGCGCTTCCTGAACGAGGGCATTCTGGCCGGCCATCATCAGCTGCTGCGCTACGCCGTCGAGCATGCGCTGCTCGACACGCCGCGCACGACGGTGGTGGCCTGCGTGCTGCAGGGCCGCGAGGCCTGGTGGGCGCACTGCGGCGACTCGCGCCTGTATCTGGTGCGCGGCAACCGGCTGATCGCGCGCACCCGCGACCACTCCTACTCCGAGCTGCAGGAGACGCTCAACGGCATCGTGCCGCTGGGCGACAAGGTCAACCGCAACGTGCTGTTCACCTGCCTGGGCAGTCCGGGCAAGCCGGTGATCGACCTCGTCGGCCCGGTGCAGATGCAGCCCGGCGACCGGGTGATGCTGTGCTCGGACGGCCTGTGGGGCGTGGTCGACGACGAGACCATCACCCGCGAGCTGGCCGCCGCGCCCCTGGGCGAATCGGTGCCCGAGCTGGTGGAGCTGGCGCTGCGCACCGCCGGGGACAAGAGCGACAACGTCACCGTCATCGCCGTCGAGTGGGAAGCGGCCGAGGACGAGGACACGCTGGCCGGCATCGAGACGGCCGCGCTCGGCGACGACGTCTTCGAGTCGACCATCCAGGCCTCCGGCCCGGGCCTCGACGAGGAGCTGCTCGACGACGACGAGATCGAGCGCTCGATCCGCGAGATCAACGAGGCGATCCGCCGCACGGCGCAAAAGCGCGGCTGAGGCGCCGCGGCGCCGCGCCCGCCGCCCCCTTTTCCCTTTCTCCCCTTTTCTCTTCTTTGGGCATCGGCCTGCGCCGAAGGCCCGGCCCTGTCCAGGACTGATCATGAGCACCTCTCGCCCCCTTGACCGCGCCCCCGACGCGCTGCGCCCCGTCCGCCTGACCCGCGGCTACACCCGGCACGCCGAAGGCTCGGTGCTGATCGAGTTCGGCGACACCCGGGTGCTGTGCACCGCCTCGGTCGAGGAGCGCGTGCCGCCGCACAAGAAGGGCTCGGGCGAGGGCTGGGTCACCGCCGAGTACGGCATGCTGCCGCGCGCCACCCACACCCGCTCCAGCCGCGAGGCCGCCAAGGGCAAGCAGACCGGCCGCACGCAGGAGATCCAGCGCCTGATCGGCCGCTCGCTGCGCAGCGTCTTCGACCTGAAGATGCTGGGCGAGCGCACCATCACCATCGACTGCGACGTGCTGCAGGCCGACGGCGGCACCCGCACCGCCTCGATCACCGGCGCCTTCGTGGCCGCGCATGACGCGGTGTCGACGCTGCTGGCGCGCGGCCTGCTGGCCGAGACGCCGATCCGCGACCATGTGGCCGCGATCTCGGTCGGCCTGCTCGACGGCGCGGCGCTGCTCGACCTCGAATATGTCGAGGACTCGGCCTGCGACACCGACATGAACGTGGTGATGACCGGCTCGGGCGGCTTCGTCGAGGTGCAGGGCACCGCCGAGGGCGTGCCCTTCAGCCGCGAGGAGATGGACCGCCTGATCGGCCTGGCCGACAAGGGCATCCGCGAGCTGATCGCGCTGCAGCGCGCGGCGCTGGCGGGCCAGTGAGCCCAGGGCGGGAGCACGCGATGGACACGCTGCGACTGGTGCTGGCGTCGAACAACGCCAAGAAGCTCAAGGAGCTGGGCGCGCTGCTGGCGCCGGCCGGCGTCGAGATGGTGACGCAAGGCGCGCTCGGCGTCGCCGAGGCCGAGGAGCCGCACCACACCTTCATCGAGAACGCGCTGGCCAAGGCGCGCCATGCCGCGGCCGCCACCGGCCTGGCCGCGATCGCCGACGACTCCGGCCTGTGCGTGGACGCGCTCGGCGGGGCGCCGGGCGTCTACTCGGCACACTACGCCGCGCTGGAGCCGGCGGCCGACGCCGACCGCGAGGCGCTGCGCGCCCGACAGGATGCGGCCAACAACGCGAAGCTGCTGGCCGCGCTCGACGGCGCCTCGACCCGGCGCGCGCGCTTCGTCTGCGCGCTGGTGGCGGTGCGCTCGGCCGACGACCCGGAGCCGCTGATCGCCTTCGGCCGCTGGAACGGCGAGATCCTGGCCGCCCCCGAAGGCGCGGGCGGCTTCGGCTACGACCCGCTGATGTTCATCCCGTCCGAGGGCTGCACCGCCGCGGCGATGCCGCCCGAGACGAAGAACCGGCTCAGCCACCGCGCGATCGCCTGCGCGCAGATGCTCGCGCTGATGCGGGAGGTCTGGCAGCGTGGCTGAAGTCATCCCTCTCTCGCCGCTGGATCAGCGCTCGCCGCCGGCCGCGGCCGACCTGTCCGACCACCAGGCGCTGCTGGCGCGCTACCTGCGCCCGGGCACGCTGCAGCTGGGCGCGCCGCCCCCGCTGGGCCTGTACATCCACCTGCCGTGGTGCCTGCGCAAGTGCCCGTACTGCGACTTCAACTCGCACGAGGCGGCCGCCGGCGGCCACCCCGAGGCGCGCTATCTGGACGCGCTGCGCGCCGACCTGGAGCGGGCGCTGCCGATGGTCTGGGGCCGCCACATTCAGACCATCTTCATCGGCGGCGGCACGCCCAGCCTGTTCTCGCCCGAGGCCATCGAGCGGCTGCTGGCCGACGTGCGCGCGCTGCTGCCGCTCACGCCGGGCTGCGAGATCACGCTGGAGGCCAATCCCGGCACCTTCGAGCGCGAGCGCTTCCGCGCCTTCCGGCAGGCCGGCGTGACCCGGCTCTCGATCGGGGTGCAGACCTTCGACGACGCGCGGCTGCAGACGCTCGGCCGGGTGCACAGCCGCGCGCAGGCGCTGGCCGCGGCCGAAGAAGCCCACGAGGCCTTCGACACCTTCAACCTCGACCTGATGTATGCGCTGCCCGGCCAGACGCTGGCCGAGGCCGAGGCCGACCTGCGTACCGCGCTGGCGCTGGCGCCGCCGCACCTGTCGGTCTATCACCTGACGATCGAGCCCAACACCGTCTTCGCCAGCCGCCCGCCCGCGGCACTGCCCGACGACGATCTGGCCAGCGAGATGCTCGACCAGATCACCGCGCTGACCGGCGAGGCGGGGCTGGCACGCTACGAGGTCTCGGCCTACGCGCGGCCCGGCCACCGCTGCGCGCACAACCTGAACTACTGGCAGTTCGGCGACTACCTCGGGCTCGGCGCGGGCGCGCACACCAAGCTGAGCTTCCCGCACCGCGTCGTGCGTCAGGTGCGCTGGCGCGATCCGGCCATGTACATGGAGCACGCGCTGGCCGGCCGGGCGATCTCGAACGACGAGGAGGTCGGCCGCAAGGCGCTGCCCTTCGAGTTCATGCTCAACACGCTGCGGCTGAAGGACGGCTTCGAGCTGGCGCTGTTCCAGGAGCGCACCGGGCTGCCGCCCTCGGCCATCGCGCCCGGGCTGGCCAAGGCCGAGCAGCGCGGCCTGCTCGAGCACGACCGTGCCAGCGGCGTGGTGCGCCCGAGCGCGCGCGGCTTCGACTTCCTCAGCGACCTGCAGTCGATGTTTCTGGCCTGAGCGGGGCGGTCGCGGCAGCACCGCTCAGGCCCAGCAGCGCCATCAGCCGCGGGCCGATGGCCTGCAGCGGCAGCACCTCCTGGCAGGCGCCGGCGCGGATCGCCTCCTTGGGCATGCCGAAGATCGCGCTGGTGGCCTCGTCCTGGGCGATGTTCCAGGCGCCGGCGTCGCGCATGCGGCGCATGCCCTCGGCGCCGTCGCCGCCCATGCCGGTCAGCATCACGCCCAGCGCGCGCTCGCCCACCACCTGCGCGACCGAGCGGAACAGCACGTCGACGCTGGGCCGGTGGCGGTTGACCGGCTCGGTGTCGGTGACCCGCACGACCAGGCTGGCGCCGACCTTCACCACCACGAGATGCCGCCCGCCCGGTGCGACATACGCATGGCCCTGCTGCAGGATCATCTCGTCGCGGGCCTCGCAGACCCGCAGCGCACCCAGCGTATCGAGCCGCGCCGCATAGCGGGCCGAGAAGCCGCCCGGGATGTGCTGCACGATCACCACCGGCGGCGACTGGGCCGACAGGACCCGCAGCACATGCGGCGTGGCCTCCGGTCCTCCGGTCGAGGCGCCGATCGCGATCAGGCGGATGCGCCGCTCGCCCACCTCGACCGCCGTCGTGCCCGCGCCTCCCGGAGCCGGGCTGACGGCGGCAGCGGCAGGCAGCGCCGCTGCCGCCGCAGACGGGGCGGACATCGGCGCGGACATCGAGGGGGCGACAGGCGGCGGCGCACGTCGCGGACTCGCACGCCCCTGGACCGCCTGACGCAGCGCCGCCAGCAGATCGCGCTCGAAGATCTCGAAGCCACCGGCCACGCCGACCAGGGGCTTGTCGATCACGGCGGCGGCACCCAGCGCCATCGCCCGCGTCACGATCTCGGGCTGGCGCTGCGCGGCCGACGTGACCATGATCGCGGGCGTCGGCCGCAGGCGCATGAGCCGGTCGAGAAACTCGAGACCATCCATCTTCGGCATGGCCATGTCGAGGGTGATCACGTCCGGATCGAGCTCGCGGATCATCTCGCGGGCCTGGAGCGCATCGCAGGCCGCGCCGATGCACTCCATGTCGGACTGCCGCGCGATGATGCCCGACATCAGGCCGCGCATGACGGCGGAGTCGTCGACCACGATGATCCGGATCGGTACAGCCGGCGCGCGCGAAGGCTGGAAAGATGCGGGCATGATGCGGACTCAGAACAGGTCGATGCTGCCCGCGGAGGACGCCGAGGCCCGGCGACGCGCGTCCTGATCGAGCGCGATCGCGGCCTCGCGCTGCGCCGGCGGCAGACGGCGCACCATCGCGCGGCCGGTCTTCGGAAAGAAGCAGACCTTGCGCGGATACGGCCCCAGCACATCCTGGGACACCAGCGGAATCTCCTCGGTGCGCAGGTAGTCGAGCACGAAGCTGGTGTTGCGCTGGCCGACGTTGAGCGCGCCGTTGCCGGAGATCAGCGCAGCCCCGCCAAAGACCTTGGCCTCGATCGTGCGCCGGGTCGCGCCGCGCTTGATCAGCGCGTTGATCAGCAGCTCCATCGCGCAGGAGCCATAGCGGCCGCCATCGTCGGACGCCCCGTCGCCAGGCAGCATGAAATGGTTGATGCCGCCCACGGCCGCCTGGCGATCCCACAGGCAGGCGGCGATGCACGAGCCCAGCGTCGTGGTGATGACCAGATCTTCGCTGTGGACGAAATACTCGCCCGGCATCACCTTGACCGCATCGGCGTTGAACGCGACCTCCCGGTAGAAGAACGACGCCTCGCCGGAGGCCCGGCGCTCGGCACGCATGCGCTCGATCCGGCCAGGAACGACCCGGGCCTCGGAGGCGGAGGCATCGCTGCCCCGGCTGCCCGCAGGGCGCCGTGCATCGGCGGACAAGGGAGAAGCGCTCTGGGTATTGGTCATGACGGTTCCTGACTGCGCTGGACTGTGCCGCGCGCAGCGGCCATGCAGCCCGGCGAGAAGGCCATCAAACCGGGCCCATCTCGCCACGGCAGCCTTCAGGCGCCCGACTTAGACTGCAAAATCATCGCCATCCCCTTCTCTTTCCCCCTCTGTCCATGGCGCCGCTGCACGAGGTCCGCTGCTCCCCCCACGTCGTGAATCTCGGCGGCGCGGCTCTGCGTGTCGACCTGGCTGTCCAGATGCTCGAGCGCTCGGGCATGGACTGCCTGAGCGGACTGGAGCCGGGCAGCGGGGCCTGGCTGCAGGCGCTGATCGACGGCCTGTGCATGCTCTCCAGCCGCGATCCGATGACCGGCCTGGTCAACCGCCGCCAGTTCGAGGCCAGCCTCGACAGCGAGATCGACCGGGTGGCGCGCGCCGGCGAGTCCGCCATGCTGCTGCTGATCGACATCGACCACTTCAAGCGCGTCAACGACACCTACGGCCACGGGGCCGGGGACATGGTGATCCGCGCCATCGGCCAGACGCTGCAGGACTGCGTGCGCCCGATGGACACGGTGGCGCGCATCGGCGGCGAGGAGTTTGCCGCGGTGCTGCCGAACTGCCCGGCCAGCGTGGGCGAAGCAGTGGCCGACCGCATCCGCAAGGCGATCGCGGCACGCTCGGTCGAGGTCCATCGCCATGTGCACCTGAATGTCACCGTGAGCATCGGCGGGGCCTTCGCGCCGCGCTGGGTCCGCTCGTCCTCCCGGATCTGGATGGAGCGCGCCGACCTGCAGCTCTACCGCGCCAAGGCGGCCGGCCGCAACCAGACCTGCATGGAACTGCCCCCGCTCTCGGAGGTCAGCAACGAGGAGCGCGACATGCTGTTCGGCAGCATGTCGTCGTTCATGCCCGACACACTGGATTCCCACTGATGAGCACGACGATCCCGACGACCTTGCCCGGCCCCGAGCCGACCATGGCCGGCCGCCCCGACCGTCCGCGCGTCTTCGCGATCACCAGCGGCAAGGGCGGCGTGGGCAAGACGATGCTGGCGGCCAATCTCGCCGCGGCCCTGGCCCGCCGGGGCGAGCGCGTGCTGGTGATCGATGCCGATCTGGGACTGGCCAACCTCGACGTGGTGCTCAACCTGCAGCCCCGATGCACGCTGCACGAGGTCTTCACCGGCCAGGGCACGCTCGAGCAGGCGCTGATGACTGCGCCGGGCGACTTCCAGGTGCTGCTGGCCGGCTCGGGCCTGATCGAGTACTCGCGCCTCACCCCGACGGTGCGCGAGCAGTTCGCCCACCTGATCGACGCGGTGCGCCCCCACTACGACCGGGTGCTGATCGACACCGGCGCGGGCATCTCGGATGTGGTGCTGTACGCGATCTCGGTGGCCGACGAGGCGATCGTCATCGCCACGCCCGAGCCCACCGCCCTGGCCGATGCCTACGCGACCGTGAAGGTGCTGGGCCTGCAGCAGGGGCGCAGCTCCATGATGCTGGTGGTCAACCAGACCCATCGCCCCGGCGAGGGTCGCCATGTGGCCGCGCAGCTCCAGTCGGTCATCGACCGCTTCATCACGCTGCCCGAGGGCGGCGCGATCCGGCTGCAGGCGCTGGGCGAGATCATGAGCGACACCGCGGTGCGCCAGGCCGTGCAGCGCCGCCAGCTGGTGACGCTGGCCTATCCCGGTTCGGACGCGGCCCAGGGCATGTCGGCGATCGCCACACGGCTGGCGACGCTGCATCCGCCGGCCGGTCGGCTGCCGATGCCCGCAGGCCTGCTGATCAGCCTGCCCGGCAGCCCGGCCGACGCGAACGAGGCCGCCGGCCTGGCGTCCGACGCGGCGGCCGCCATCGCCCACGGATCACGCTGATACAGTGCGTGTCGGCTCGCGCCTGCTGCCTGACACGCCATGAACACCCCGCCCTCCGACACGAACGACGTCCCCTCCCCTACCCCCGCCACGCCCTACGAATGGGTGGGCGGCGATGCCCGCGTGCGCGAGCTGGTCGACCGCTTCTACGACCTGATGGGCCTGGAGCCCGCCTACCGCGAGCTGCGCGCCGCCCACGGCACGACCCTGGACGAGGCGCGCGACAAGCTCCACTGGTTTCTCAGCGGCTGGCTCGGCGGCCCCGATCTCTACATCGAGCGCTTCGGCCATCCCCGGCTGCGCATGCGCCACATGCCCTTCTCGATCGGCATCAAGGAGCGCGACCAGTGGGTGGCCTGCATGCATCAGGCCATGACCGAAGTGCAGCTCGACCCGGCGCTGATCGAGCGCCTGACCGAAAGCTTCATGCGCACCGCCGACTGGATGCGCAACCGCTGAGCCGCCTGCGGCTGGCCCGTCGCGGCGTCAGCGCAGGCGGCCGTCCGGGCTGCGCGACGAGTCCAGCAGCACGATCAGCGCACCGGCGCCGCCGTCGGGCCCGCGCGCCTGCGTGAAGGCCAGCACCTCCTGGCGCTGCACCAGCCACGAGCGCACCTTGCCCTTGAGCACCGGCTGGCGCCCCGGCGAGCCCAGGCCCTTGCCGTGCACCACCCGCACGCAGCGCCAGCCGCGCTTGCCCGCGTCGATCAGGAAGCCGGCCAGCGCCTCGCGCGCAGCGTCGCGGTTCAGGCCGTGCAGGTCGATCTGGCCCTGCGTGACCCAGACGCCGCGGCGCAGCTTCTTCAGCACATCGTCGCCGATGCCGGACTGGCGGTAGGAGAGCTGGTCGTCGGTCTCCATCAGCGACTCGGGGTCGAACTCGTCGGACAGCGCGACCCGCATCACCTCGGCCTCGTCGAGCTCGCGCTGGCGCGGGTGGGGCAAGGGGCGCGGCCGGGCGATCTCGGCCAGATTGCGCGGCCGCAGCCGCACCACCGGGCCGACGCTGCGCTCGAACAGCTCATGCTCGCGCCGGCGGGCAGCCTCCTCGGCGGCGCGGCGCGCGGCCTCCGCCTCGGCCTGGCGGCGGCGCTCGCGCAGCACCTGCTGCACCGCGGCCAGGCCGC
Organism: Pseudomonadota bacterium; assembly: GCA_030918015.1. GTDB lineage: Bacteria > Pseudomonadota > Gammaproteobacteria > Burkholderiales > Burkholderiaceae_C > Sphaerotilus. The sequence continues at coordinate 3,087 of JAUPTP010000022.1, read as the reverse complement.
CCAGCGAATTCACCTTCATCGTCGTCGTCACAGCAGCCCCCGCTCGGCAAAGGACACCACCGGCCCGCGCCCGACGACGAAGTGGTCGAGCACCCGCACGTCGATCATCTGCAGCGCCGTCTTCAGCGACTGGGTCAGGAACTCGTCGGCCTTCGACGGCTCGGCCACGCCGGAGGGGTGGTTGTGCGCCAGGATGACCGCGGCCGCCTCCAGCGCCAGCGCGCGCTTGAGCACCTCGCGCGGGTAGACGCTGGTCTGCGTCAGCGTGCCGCGGAACATCGGCTCGAAGCGGATCAGCCGGTGCTGCGCGTCCAGGAACAGCACCGCGAAGACCTCGTGGCCCAGCTCGGCCAGCTCCAGCCGCAGGAAGTCGCGCACCGCCTGCGGCGAGTCGAAGACCGGCCGGCGCGCCATCTCGGCCGCCAGCGTGCGCCGCGCCAGCTCCAGCACCGCCAGCAGCTCGGCGCGCTTGGCCGGACCCAGGCCCTTCACGCCCGACAGCGCCGCGCCATCGGCCCGCAGCAGCCCGCCCAGGCCCTGGAAGCGATCCAGCAGCTGCTGCGCCATCTGCAGCACGCCGTTGCCCGCCGTGCCGGTGCGCAGCAGGATCGCCAGCAGCTCGGCATCCTGCAGCGCGGCGGCGCCGTGGCGCAGCAGCTTCTCGCGGGGTCTCAGCTCGGGCGGCAGGTCTTTCATCGGGGGACACCTAAAATCGCGGACAGTCTATCGAGAACAGGATCACTGACGTGCCACAGGTCCAAGCGGGTTCATTCCTGACGCTTCACTATCGCCTCTCCGGCCCGGACGGCGGCGACATCGTCAACACCTTCGACGGCAAGCCCGCCACGCTCACGATCGGCAGCGGCGAGCTCGCCCCCGCCATCGAGGCGCGGCTGATCGGCCTGGAGGAAGGCACGCGCACCGTGATCGAGCTGGCCGCCGGCGAGGCCTTCGGTCCGCGCAACCCGGACATGGTGCAGAAGCTCGCCTTCTCGGAGCTGCGCCAGATGGGCGATCCGGACGAGGAGTACCAGATCGGCGACGTGGTGCAGTTCCCCACGCCCGACGGCCGCGGCGCCTTCGCGGGCGTCTTGCGCGAGATCGGCCCCACCGGCCGCGACTGGGCGCTGTTCGACTTCAACCACCCGCTCGCCGGCCAGCCGGTGAGCTTCGAGGTGCAACTGATCGGGGTGCTGTGATGACGACTGCAACGACATCGACCGGCCCGGTGCAGGAAGTGGTGCTGGCGCAACCGCGCGGCTTCTGCGCCGGCGTCGACCGCGCCATCGAGATCGTCGAGCGCGCGATCACCCGGTTCGGCGCGCCGATCTACGTGCGCCACGAGATCGTGCACAACACCTATGTGGTCAACGACCTCAAGGCCAAGGGCGCGATCTTCATCGAGGACCTGGCCGAGGTGCCCGCGGGCGCCACGCTGATCTTCAGCGCCCACGGCGTGAGCCAGGCGGTGCGTCGCGAGGCGGCCGCGCGCGGCTTCGAGGTCTTCGACGCCACCTGCCCGCTCGTCACCAAGGTCCATGTCGAGGTCGCCAAGCTGCGCCGCGAGGGCTACGACTTCATCATGATCGGCCACAAGGGCCATCCGGAGGTCGAAGGCACGATGGGCCAGCTCGACGGCGGCATCCACCTGGTCGAGGACGTCGCCGACGTCGACCGGGTGGTGGTGCCCGACGAGAGCCGGCTGGCGGTGGTCACGCAGACCACGCTGAGCGTGGACGACGCCGCCGAGATCCTCGCCGCCGTCAAGCGCCGCTTTCCGCGGGTGCGCGAGCCCAAGCAGCAGGACATCTGCTACGCCACCCAGAACCGCCAGGACGCGGTGAAGGTGCTCTCGGCCGAGGTCGACATCGTCATCGTCGTCGGCAGCCCGACCAGCTCCAACAGCAACCGCCTGCGCGAGCTGGCCGAGCGCCTGGGCACGCCCGGCTTCATGATCGACAGCGCCGCCGAGCTGCGCCCCGAGTGGTTCGAGGGCCGCCCGCGCGTGGGCCTGACCGCCGGCGCCTCGGCCCCTGAGCTGCTGGTCGACCAGGTCATCGCGCGGCTGCGCGAACTCGGCGCGCTGGCGGTGCGCAAGATGCCGGGCGTCGAGGAACACATCGAATTCCCGCTGCCGAAGGGCCTGGGCGACAAGTCGATGGCCGAGGCCGCGGCACAGCGCCAGAATTGAACCTTCCCGCTTTACAGCCCCCCGCTTTTTCATCCCCATGCTTGACATCAACCTGCTGCGCCGCGACCTCGACACCGTGCTGGCCCGGCTGCAGACGCGCAAGAACCCGCAGCCCTTCCTCGACGCCGACGCCTTCCGCGCGCTGGAGGCCGAGCGCAAGACCATCCAGATGCGCACCGAGGAGCTGCAGGCCACCCGCAACCGCCTCTCGAAGCAGATCGGCGCCCTGCGCGGCAAGGGCGAGGACACCAGCGCGCTGATGGCCGAGGTCGGCGGCATCGGCGACGAGCTCAAGGCCGGCGCCGAGCGCCTGGGCCAGATCCAGACCCAGCTCGAGGCGCTGGTGCTGTCGGTGCCCAACCTGCCGCAGGCCGACGTGCCGGTCGGCACGGACGAGACAGGCAATGTCGAGGTGCGCCGCTGGGGCACGCCGCGCGCCTTCGACTTCGCCGTCAAGGACCATGTGGACCTGGGCGCGCCGCTGGGCCTGGACTTCGAGACCGGCGCCAAGCTCTCGGGCTCGCGCTTCACCTTCATGAAGGGCCCGGTCGCGCGGCTGCACCGCGCGCTCGCCCAGTTCATGCTGGACGTGCAGACCCAGGAGCACGGCTACACCGAGTGCTACACGCCCTATCTGGTGCAGGGCGACGCGCTGCGCGGCACCGGCCAGCTGCCCAAGTTCGAGCAGGACCTCTTCCACGTCACCTCGGGCGACGGCGAGGCGGCCGGCAGCAAGTGGTACCTGATCCCGACCTCGGAGGTCACGCTCACCAACGTCGCCGCCGACACGATCGTGCCGGCCGATGCGCTGCCGATCAAGCTCACCGCGCACAGCCCCTGCTTCCGCTCGGAAGCCGGCTCGGCCGGCCGCGACACCCGCGGCCTGATCCGCCAGC
>JAUPTP010000444.1 GCA_030918015.1 Pseudomonadota bacterium | reverse complement strand
GGCCGCGCCTGGCGCGCCCGCGCACCGGCGCGGCCGGCACCCGCATCTCCAGCCGCACCTCGCCGCGCAGCACCGCGCGCGCCGAGTCGGTCAGCGCCAGCGTGCCGTACTCGCCTTCCGCCACCACATGACCGAGCGCGACGAGCTGGCGCAGCACCGCGCGCCACTGCGCCTCGGGCAGCTCCGCGCCGATGCCGAAGGTGCTCAGGCCCGCATGGCCGTACTGCGCCACCTTGTCGGTCGCCTTGCCGCGCAGCACGTCGATCAGGTGCACCGCGCCGAAGCTGCGCGCGCCCTGGGTCTCGCGGCCATGCTGGGCGAAGCGGTAGATGCAGCTCAGCGCCTTGCGTGCGGCGTCGGTGCTGTCCCAGGTCGAGGGCGGATGCAGGCAGTTGTCGCAGTTGCCGCACGGGCCGCTGGCCTCGCCGAAGTAGGCCAGCAGGCGCACGCGGCGGCAGTCATGCGCCTCGGCCAGCGCCAGCAGCGCGTCGAGCTTGCCGCGCTGCACCCGCTTGAACTCGTCGGCAGCCGGGCTGTCGTCGATCATGCGGCGCTGGTGCACCACGTCGGCCAGGCCGTAGGTCATCCAGGCGTCGGCGGGCTGGCCGTCGCGGCCGGCGCGGCCGGTCTCCTGGTAGTAGCCCTCGATGTTCTTGGGCAGGTCGAGGTGGGCGACGAAGCGCACGTCCGGCTTGTCGATGCCCATGCCGAAGGCGATGGTGGCCACCATCACCAGCCCTTCTTCGCGCAGGAAGCGGTCCTGATGGTGCTTGCGGGTGCCGGCGTCCAGCCCGGCGTGATAGGGCAGCGCCGGCACGCCCTCGCCCTGCAGCCAGGCGGCCGTCTCCTCGACCTTCTTGCGGCTGCCGCAGTAGATGACGCCGGCGTCGCCCTCGTGCTCGTCGCGGATGAAGCGCAGCAGCTGGGTGCGGGCGTTGTCGCGCTCGACGATGGTGTAGCGGATGTTGGGCCGGTCGAAGCTGCTGACGAACAGGCGCGCCGTCTGCAGCTGCAGCCGCTCGACGATGTCGGCGCGGGTGTGGTCGTCGGCGGTGGCGGTCAGCGCGATGCGCGGCACCGCGGGGAAGCGCTCGTGCAGCGCGCTCAGGCCCAGGTACTCCTCGCGGAAGTCGTGGCCCCACTGGCTGACGCAGTGCGCCTCGTCGATCGCGAACAGGCCGAGCAGGCCGCGCTCGTGCAGCGACTCCATCATCGCCAGGAAGCGCGGCGTCAGCAGCCGCTCAGGTGCCACGTAGAGCAGCGTCAGCCGCCCGGCCAGCAGGTCGCGCTCGACCGCCGCAGCCTCCTGCGCGCCCAGCGAGGAGTTCAGGAAGGCCGCCGGCACGCCGACCTCGTCGAGCGCGCCGACCTGGTCCTGCATCAGCGCGATCAGCGGGCTGACCACCACCGTGACCCCCTGGCCGGCGCCATGGCGCACGATCGCCGGGATCTGGTAGCACAGACTCTTGCCGCCGCCGGTGGGCATCAGCACCAGCGCGTCGCCGCCGTCGATCACCTGCTCGACGATGTCCTGCTGCTGGCCGCGGAAGGCGGGATAGCCGAACACCTCGGCGAGCACGCGCCGCGCGGCGGCGACGGTGGGGGACGGCGGGTTCGGGTCGGACGCGTTCATGATCGGGCCGATGGTACGCGAGGCCGGCGTGCGCATCCGCTCACCCCGAATGGGGAGACGCACCTGCCGCCACGCCCGCCGCCGGTCGCGGCATGCCCCACAGCACCGCCATCTCGGTGTACATCGACGGGCTGACCAGCCGGGCCACCGCGCCCGACAGCAGCGCGCAGGCCATCAGGCTCAGCACCATCGCCTGGCCGGAGACCATCTCCATGACGATGATGAAGGCGGTGATCGGCCCCTGGGTGGTCGCCGACAGGAAGCCGACCATGCCCAGCGCCACCAGCGCGACCGATTCCGGCCGGCCGGCCAGACCGGCAAGCCGCGCGATGTCCTGGCCCAGGCCGGCGCCGATCGCCAGCGAGGGCGCGAAGGTTCCCGCCGGCACGCCGCTCCAGGCCGACAGCCAGGTGGCGACGAACTTCAGCAGCGTGTAGAGCGGCGGCAGCCCGTCGTCGCCGTGCTCGAGCAGCGCGCGCGTCGGGTGGTAGCCGGCGCCGGCGGTCGCGCCCGATGTCACCAGGCCGATCAGGCCGACCGCCAGCCCGCAGGCGGCGGCAAAGCGCAGCGGATGCGCGGCGCGCCAGCGGCTGACGCGGTCGCTGCCACCCTGCGCGCACAGCACCAGCAACCGCGAGAACAGCCCGCCGGCCAGTCCGGCGGCCAGCGCCACCGCCAGGCCGGGCGCCAGCAGGCTCCAGTCCAGCACCGGCACCACCAGCGCGCCGAAATAGCTCTCGTTGCCAAAGACCGAGATCGACACCAGGCCGGCCAGCACGATCGCGGCGATCGTCAGATTGCTGTGACGCAGGTCGCGCCGGCGGGTGAGCTGCTCGATGGCGAAGACGATGCCGCCCAGCGGCGTGTTGAAGGCCGCGGCCACCCCGGCGGCGGCGCCGGCCACCATCAGGTCGTGCGCGTCGATGCCGCTGCCCGGCGACAGCCAGCGCCGCGCGCCCAGCATCACGCCGGCGCCGACCTGCACCGTCGGCCCCTCGCGGCCGATCGACAGGCCGCCGAGCAGCCCGGCGCAGGTCAGCAGCAGCTTCTGCAGCGCCAGCCGGGGCGAGACCAGCGCCGAGACGCGCTCGGGCGGGGTATCGTCATGCAGCGCGGCGAGCACCTGCGGAATGCCCGAGCCGCCGGCCTCGCGGGCGAAGCGGCGGGTCCACATCAGCACCGCGACCGTCAGCACCGGCGTCCACAGCAGCGCCAGCAGCGCGCCGGTCCAGCCCGAGCCCTGCAGCGCCACCCAGGTGCCGGTGGCCAGCTCGGCCAGCGCGGTGAAGGCGGTCACCACCAGCCCGGTCAGCAGCGCGAACACCAGCACCACGCTGCGGTCGATCCACTGGCGCCCGGAGCGCATCTCGCGCAGCAGCGGCTCGATCAATGCACGCAGGGAACGGTCGGGAGGCAGGGACATCAGACGCGG
>JAUPTP010000443.1 GCA_030918015.1 Pseudomonadota bacterium | reverse complement strand
GCATGGCGCTGCGCGGCGACGGCCACCACCATGTCAGCCTGGACAAGGTCATCAAGACCATGCGCGAGACCGGCGCCGACATGCTCACCAAGTACAAGGAGACGGCCCGTGGCGGACTGGCGGTCAACATCGTCGAGTGCTGAACGCAGCGCCGACGACCTGACAGGCGCAGCAGCAGAGTCCCCACCGCGCGATCCACGCCCGCTGAGCGTCGGCTTCGTGCTGATGCCCGGCTTCACGATGGTGGCCTTCTCCGGCTTCGTCGACGCGCTGCGCCTGGCCGCCGACGAGGGCGACCGCAGCCGTCCGCTGCACTGCCGCTGGAGCGTGCTGGCCGAGGAGCTGCGCCCGGTGGCCGCCAGCAACGGCATCGAGCTGATGCCCACCGAGCGCTTGCGCGACCCCTCCGGCTTCGACTACTTGGTGGTCGTCGGCGGGCTGCTGCCGGGCACCCGCCGGCTGAGCCCGGCGCTGCAGGACTTCCTGCGCCTGGCCGCCGCCCGCGCGGTGCCGCTGGTCGGGCTGTGCACCGGCTCCTTCGTGCTGGCGCGCGCCGGGCTGATGCAGGGGCGGCGCGTCTGCGTGAGCTGGTTCCACCACCAGGATTTCCTGCGCGAGTTCCCCGGCCTGCGCGCCGAGTCGCACGAGATGTTCGTGGTCGACCGCGACCGCCTGACCTGCGCCGGCGGCACCAGCGTCGTGCACCTGGCGGCCTGGCTGATCGAGCGCCACTGCGGCCGCGCGGCCGCGTCGAAGGCGCTGCGCATCCTGCTGGAGGAAGGGGCGCTGCCGGCGCGCACGCCCCAGCCCCAGCCCAGCTTCGCCGAGCGCACCGACGACCCGCGCGTGCGCCAGGCGATCTGGCTGATGGAGCAGAACCTGGCCAGCCCGATGCCGCTGCAGGAGGTGGCGCAGAGCGTCAGCATGAGCCTGCGCCACCTCGAGCGCTGCTTCCGCCAGGCCATCGGCCTGGGGCCGCACGAGTTCTCGGTGCGGCTGCGGCTGCGCCATGCGCACTGGATGACGCAGCACACCCGGCTGCCGCTGTCGCAGATCGCGCTGGAATGCGGCTTCGGCGACAGCGCCGGCTTCTCGCGGCGCTTCCGCGAGGTCTTCGGCTACCCCGCCAGCGCGCTGCGCCGCGGCAAGGTCGACGCGCTGGCGATGAGCGATCCGCTGGCCCTGCTCACGATGTGAGCCTGTCGCGATCCGACAAGAGGGTGTCGCGATGCGGCAATCACGAAGGGGGACGGACACGAAGAATGGACCCATCCCGATCACCCAGGAGTCCCGACAAATGTCCGGCCAGACCTATTCATGGTGGAGCCTTTTCAAGAACGGCCTGAGCCACCACAGGACGTGGGAGCCGGCGTGGACGCGCCGGCCGCTGCAGTCCGGCTACGACGTGGTCATCATCGGCGGGGGCGGGCACGGCCTGGCCACCGCCTACTACCTCGCGAAGAACCACAAGGCGGGCCGCATCGCGGTGCTGGAGAAGGGCTACCTGGGCGGGGGCAACACCGCGCGCAACACGACGATCGTGCGCTCGAACTACCTGTGGGACGAGGCGGCGCTGCTGTACGAGCACGGCATGAAGCTGTGGGAGGGCCTGACCGAGGACCTCAACTTCAACGTGATGTTCAGCCAGCGCGGGGTGTTCAACCTGGGGCACACGCTGCAGGACATGCGCGACATCGAGCGCCGGGTCAACGCCAACCGGCTGCAGGGGGTGGATGCGCATGTGCTGACGCGCGACGAGGTGGCGGAGAAGATTCCGCAGCTCGACTGCAGCCGGCGCAGCCGCTACCCGGTGCTGGGCGCGAGCTGGCAGCCGCGGGCGGGCATCGCGCACCATGACGCGGTGGCGCGGGGCTTCGCGCGGGCGGCCAGCCGGCTGGGCGTGGACCTGATCGAGAACTGCGAGGTGACCGGCCTGGACATCCAGGGCGGGCGGGTGCAGGGCGTGCAGACCAGCCAGGGCTATGTGAAGGCGGGGCGGGTGGGCTGCGTGGCCGCGGGCCACTCGTCGGTGCTGGCGCGCATGGCCGGCATCCGGCTGCCGATCGAGAGCCATCCGCTGCAGGCCTTCGTGAGCGAGTCGATGCAGCGGGTGATCGACACCGTGATCATGAGCAACGCGGTGCACGGGTATCTGAGCCAGTCGGACAAGGGCGAGCTGGTGATCGGCGCGGGCATCGACGGCTACCTGGGCTACGGCCAGCGCGGCAGCCCGCATGTCATCGACCACACCGCGGCGGCGATCATCGAGCTGTTCCCGCAGTTCTCGCGGGTGCGCATGAACCGGCAGTGGGGCGGCATCGTGGACGTGTCGCCGGACGCCTGCCCGATCATCAGCAAGACCAAGGTGCAGGGGCTGTACTTCAACTGCGGCTGGGGCACCGGGGGCTTCAAGGCGACGCCGGGCTCGGGGCATGTGTTCGCGCACACCATCGCCCACGACCGGCCGCATCCGCTCAACGAGGCCTTCTCGATCGACCGCTTCCACAGCGGCCACCTGATCGACGAGCACGGCGCCGCGGCCGTGGCGCACTGACCCCGACCTTTCTCAGGACTTGATTGCCATGCTTCGACTGCACTGTCCGCACTGCGACGAACTCCGGGACGAGGAGGAGTTCAGCTACGCCGGCGAGGCCTACATCGCCCGCCCCGAGCGCCCCGCCGAGGTCGACGACGCGACCTGGGGCGACTACCTGTTCATGCGCACCAACACCAAGGGCTGGTTCTGGGAGCAGTGGCAGCACGCGGCGGCCTGCCGCAAGGTGTTCGCGGTGCGCCGCCACACTGCGACCTACGAGATCTCGGGCAGCTGGACGCTGGCCGAGGGCAAGCCGCTGTTCGAGGCGGAAATGAAGGCCCGGGGCCTGGGAGAACACGCATGAGCGCGCGTCGCGTCGACATTGCCGGCACCCGCATCGACCGCCGCCGGCCGGTCCGCTTCCAGTTCGACGGCGAGCTGCTCTCGGGCTTCGCCGGCGACACGCTGGCCTCGGCGCTGCTGGCCTCGGGCAAGCTGCGCCTGGCGCGCAGCTTCAAGTATGGCCGCCCGCG
>JAUPTP010000021.1 GCA_030918015.1 Pseudomonadota bacterium | reverse complement strand
GGCCGATGCGCACGGCCGCCTCGGTGGCGCGCGGGCCTTGCGCGAGCGCGTCGAGCAGTCGCCGGGCCGGAGCCGCCGCCGGCGTGTTCTCGATGCCCAGCAGCAGCGCCCAGGCCCGCACCAGCTGCGCGTCGAGGTCGCCGGCAGCCGCGCGCGCCTGCAGCCAGTCGGCGGGCGGGTAGGTGCGCAGCCGGTAGTCGCGGTCGCTGCGCGCCCAGTCGGCCAGCAGGGTTTCGTTGCGGACTTCGGTCTGCTGCACGGCGATGCGGGCCGCCGCCGGGGGCAGCCGGGTGGCGGCCAGGGCGAGGAGGCCGCAGGTCGGCAGGGCCGCGCCCACCTGGATGAGGAAGCTGCGGCGCCAGGGCGGTGCGCCCGGCAGCGTCCGGGTCAGCGCCGGACCGGCCTCCCGCCCGAGCTCGCCGGCGAGCTGGCGGCGCAGTCGCCAGTCGAGCAGGCTCCACAGGCCGGCGGCCAGGGCGGTGCCGGCCAGCGCGGCCTGCGGCCAGCCGAGCCGGGGCGCGGCTGCCATCACCAGCGCGCCGGAGATCAGGCCCGAGCCGGCCAGCGCCGCCACGGCCGGGCGCCACAGCCGCTGCAGCCACAGCCGCTCGACCGCCTGGCGCATCAGCTGCACGGCCTGCGCCGGGTGTTCGGGCGCGATCCGGTCGTCCGGCGGCGCCGCGGTCGGCCCCTCGACCGCCAGATGGACATGGAGCGGCGAGTCCAGAAAGCGCTGCAGCGCATCGCCGAGGTGGCGGCCGCTGCCGAAGGTGTTGCGCTCGAGCGTCTGCTGATCGAGCGCGAGCAGGCGCGAGACCGCATGGTGCAGCTCCGGCACCCACAGCTCCGGCCCGAGCGCGGTGAAGGTCTGCGGCCGGGCCCCGATCTGCAGGGCGGCCTGCCGCACGGCCAGCCGCAGCCGGTGGGTGGCCTGGACGGCCAGCGGCGCGGTGGTCCAGCGGATCGTCTCGAGCTGGGCGATCTGGCCGATGCGCACCGGATCGCCCAGCTGTCGCGCGCAGGTCTCGGCCACGGCCGGATCGGCGTGCTGCACCTCGATCTGGTCCTCGACGACGAGCTGCTCGTGCAGCTGCCCGATGCGGTGGCGCCGGCCGCTGGCGTGGCAGCCCGGACAGTCGATCTCGCCGGTGGCCTGGCAATGCGGACAGTCCCGTTGGCCGTGGCCGGCGCAGTCCGGACAGGGGGCTTCGCCCTGGCCGGCACAGGCCGGGCAGGGGCTCCAGCCGCGGCCGATGCAGGTCGGGCAGGGCACCGCAGGGGCAGCCGGTTCGCCGGGGCGGGGGGCGGTCGGGGCTTCGTGCTGCCCCCGGCCCTGGCAGTCCGGGCAGGCGAGGCGGCCCGACCCGTGGCAGCTGGCGCACACCAGGCGGCCGCGGGCCTGGCAGCGCGTGCAGTCGAGGTGCCCGCCCCGGCATGCCGGGCAGGCCAGGCGGCCACGGCCTGCGCAGTCCGGGCAGTCTTCGCTCACCCCCAGCGGCGCATCGAGTCCGGCGACGAACAGCCCGCCCGGCAGCAGACGGCGGTAGCGACCGCTGTCCTCCTGCGCCCAGTGCTGGATCAGTGCCGGGGCGGTGCGCTCGGCCTCGTCCAGACGGGCCTGCAGTTCGCGCTCGAGGGCCGGGGCATCCGGGCAGACCGCAAGTCCTTCCGGCGCGTCGCCCGGGTGGATCGTGACGGTCCATTCCAGCTCGACGCGCTGGCGGGTGGTCACCGTGAGCTCGGCCCAGGATTCCTGCTCGGGGCCGAGCTCTCTCAGATCCTGGGCCGAGAAGCGTGTCAGCGGCGCCACCTGGCTCGCCACCACCTCGGCGACCCGGTGGCGCCGCCCTGTTTCCGATCCCCGCCTGCTCGTCATCCCTTGCCTCGATGTGCCCCCCGATGGTCGAGGGCGTGAGGATGATACAAGCCGGCAGCAAGTTGCATTTCCGGCCGGGACAGCCCGCCCGCGGCGGTGCGACGGTGCGGCGATCAGCGCGTCAGGCGGGCCTGACGGCGGAACCAGCCCAGGTAGAGCAGCCGCAGGGCCAGGCGCTGCCAGCGCGGGTCCGGCTGCGGTGGCGTGCAGGGCCGCGCCGGCATGGTGCAGGGCAGGGGCTTGTCATGGACGATGTAGCGGCCGCCGGCGTGCGCCCGGATCGTCTCGCCCACCCGGCGGTGGCCCTGGCGCTGGTAGAGCCGCAGGGCGGCGAGGTTGTCCTCGTGGCACTGCAGCCCCAGCCGGCCCAGGCCCCACTGGGCGGCCAGGCGCTCGCAGTGGGCCAGCAGATGGCGCGCCACGCCGCGGTGGCGGTGGCCTTCGGTCACGGCCAGCATGTTGATCCAGAGCGTGCCGCTCTCGGGACGGATCTGGACATGGACGAAGCCGGCCACCTTCCCGCCGATGCGCGCGACATGCATCATCGGCCGCTGGTGGCACAGCCAGTGCCCCATCATGGCCTCGGTCGCGTAGGGAAAGCAGCGGTCGAGCAGCTCGAGCATCTCGATCCAGTCGGCGGGCCGGCTCACCCGGGTGTGCAGCCGGTCGGTCTCCGGCCGGCTCGGGTGCGCGGTGGGGGCGCCGGCGTTGAGGGTCTGTCGCCGGGAAGGGTCGTGTCGGGCGGGAGCCAGCAGGCTCTTCTTCCTTGTTTCAGCGGGAGGGGACCGGGGAGAGATCGCGCTCGCCGGCCGCCAGGACAAGGCAGGCCGACCTGCACAGACTAGCGGCCATGAAAAATGCGTCACCCTCCCTTCGGGGGGAGGCGCCGATTCTGGTCCCTTTGCGTATCAAGAAGGATTGCTGGACAGATAACGTAACAAATTCACGGGTTATCCCTTTCTTTCTGCCATCTTTTCGAGAGGTTCATCATGTCTGCCGCTGTTGCCGACCCCGTGATTCATCTGCTGGTCGTGGCCGAGGACGAGTCCGCGCGCGCCGAGCAGGTCCTGGCCCTGGCGACGCAGGCGCGCCGGGCCGCGATGTCGCCGCGTCTGGAAGTGCAGGGTGCCGCGCCCGGGCAGGCGCTGGCGGCGGTGCGCGCCGCCGCGGCGGTGCAGCTGGTGCTGATCGACATCGCGCAGGGCGACGCGGCGGTCGCGCTGGCGCAGGCGCTGGCCCAGTGCCGCCCGGAGCTGTCGATCTACCTGCTGCTCGACGAGGGCGACACCCGCGGCCTGGTCGAGGCGCTGGCCAGCGAGCGGGTCGACGGCTATTTCTTCCGCGGCGACGCCGATCCGGCCGGCTGGGTGCGCATCCTGGCCGCCGAGGTGGCCGAGACCGCGGCCACGCCCTTCTACGACGCGCTGCGCGCCTATGTGGCGCAGGCCAAGGATTCCTGGCACACGCCGGGCCACGCCGGCGGCGACGCCTACCGCGCCAGCCCCTGGGTCGGCGACTTCCACGACTTCGTGGGCGAGCAGATGCTGCGCGCCGATCTCTCGGTGTCGGTGCCGCAGCTCGACTCGCTGCTGCACCCGACCGGCGTGATCGCGCAGGCGCAGCGCCTGGCCGCGCAGGCCTTCGGCGCGCGGCGCACCTACTTCGCCACCAACGGCACCTCGACCTCGAACAAGGTCATCTTCCAGACCCTGCTGGCGCCGGGCGACACGCTGCTGCTCGACCGCAACTGCCACAAGTCGGTGCACCACGGCGTGATCCTGTCGGGCGCGCGGCCGGTGTACCTGGACTCCTCGGTCAACGAGCGCCACGGCCTGTTCGGGCCGGTGCCGCGCGCGCGGGTGCTGCAGGCGATCCAGGAGCACCCGGAGGCGCGCGTGCTGATCCTGACCAGCTGCACCTACGACGGCCTGCGCTACGAGCTGGCGCCGATCATCGAGGCGGCGCACGCCGCCGGCATCAAGGTGATCGTCGACGAGGCCTGGTACGGGCATGCGCGCTTCCACCCCGAGCTGCGCCCGACCGCGCTGGAGGCCGGCGCCGACTATGTCACCCAGAGCACGCACAAGGTGCTGTCGGCCTTCTCCCAGGCCAGCATGATCCATGTGAACGATCCTGGCTTCGACGAGCACCTGTTCCGGGAGAACTTCAACATGCACGCCTCGACCAGCCCGCAGTACGGCCTGATTGCCAGCCTGGACGTGGCGCGCCGGCAGGCGGTGATGGAGGGCTACGGCCTGCTCGAGCGCTCGCTGGGCTTCGCCGCCGAGCTGCGCGAGAAGATCGACGCCACCGGCGTGTTCCGGGTGCTGGGCCTGGACGAGCTGCTGGCCGACGAGGTGCGAGGCGACGGCATCCGGCTCGATCCGACCAAGCTCACCATCGACATCTCCGCCTCCGGCTGGGGCGCCGACGAGCTGCGCGACGAGCTGAGCGAGCGCTTCAACATCCAGATCGAGAAGAACACCCACAGCACGCTGACGCTGCTGCTGACCATCGGCACGACCCGCAGCAAGGTCTCGCGGCTGTTCGACGCGATGCTGCGGCTGGCGCGCCAGGCGCAGAAGGAGCGCCGCGAGCCCCGTCCGGCGGCACGGCTGCCGCGCATTCCGCATTTCACCCGGCTGGCCTGCCTGCCGCGCGACGCCTTCTACGAGGCCGGCGAGCGCCTGGCGCTGCTCGACGACAGCGGCCTGCCCAATCCGGCGCTGGTCGGGCGGGTGGGCTGCGACCAGATCGTGCCCTATCCGCCGGGCATCCCGGTGCTGGTGCCGGGGCAGGTGATCGACGCGGCCATCCTGGGCTACCTGGTGCGGCTGCTGCAGTCGCAGCGCTCCATCGAGCTGCACGGCCTGGCGATGCGCGACGGCGAGCCGCACCTGCGGGTGCTGCGCGAGGCCGAGCGGGCGCGGCTGCGGCCGCTGGAGTGATCTCGGGCGGCGGCCTGGCCGAATTCAGGTCGCCTGCCGCTCCCAGACTTCGGTGCAGCGCAGCAGCGGCAGCAGGGCATCGTTGAGCACCTCGTGCGGCGTGGCCAGCGCGGCCAGGTCGAAGGGCTCCAGCACCTCGATCCTGGGCTCCTGCATGCCGCTGGCCGGCTGTGGCGCCGGCTGCTGCGCGCTCAGCGGCGCGCCCAGGTCCTGCCAGAGATCGCCGTGGCTGGCCTGTCGGTCGCGCACCGCCAGGTCGCCGTGCATGGGCGCACCGGCCAGCATGTCCAGGGTGGACAGGCGCGCCGGCCCGGCCAGATCCGGCCAGCCCCCATCGCCCAGACGGCACACGGCCTGGCCGTCGTGCATCACCTGCCGGCCGTCCAGGCACCAGGCGTCAGGCCGGGGCGCGCGTGAAGTCGCCTCGATCCGCACGGTGCGGCCGTCCCACAGGGCCGCCACCAGCAGCTGCATCAGCGCCAGACGCTCGGTCTGCCACACCACCACGCCGGTGATGTCGGGGTGGGCGCGCAGCAGCTGCGCCCACACCAGTGCGCCGCTCCAGAGCGAGGCCGCACTGCGCAGACCGTCGGTGTCGATGAACAGCGGCTCGGCGCGGCCGACAAGGCGAGTTCTCAGCAAGGGGCGCCAGGCGCCGTTCACGGGGCCCGAAGCCGTGCGTTCGAACGCGGGGTGGAATGAGGTCATGACAGAGGCCGCTGCAGCGGAAGAGGCGATGGCATGGACGCTGGAGACGAGGTCGAGGATTGCGCTGTGCCACGAAATGGTGATCGAAAGCCCCTCTAACGTACTCAACTCAGCACCGTGGGCTGTCGACAATAAACCTGTGCCGATGTCGCGGCTACCGGGGCTTCTCACCGGGTGTCCGACGATGCACACCAAACCGCAGACCCAAGTGCACCCATGAACCTGTCACACCACAACGCTGCAGCAGATTCGATCGAGTCACTGCGGGAATCCCTGGCCAGTCTGGAGCAACAGTTGGTGTGCATCTACGCCGACAGGGAGCGCGAGAGCAGCGTCATGCTTCCCACGGAGGAGTCGCTGGCGGCTCTCTACGAAGACAAGCAGCGCCTGAGCGCTCGCACCATCGCCGACCTGCGTGAAAGCGTGGAAAGTCTGACCGCTCAGCTGGCCGAGTTCTATGCGTTGCGCGAGGCCGGTGCCGAAGGTGCTGAAAACCGCCTGCAGGTCACCATCGACGGACTGAACCAGCAGCTGCACGCCCTGTACGAGGAGCGCGAACTGCGTGAGATCAGTGCCGATCTGGGCGAAACGGGCGTGGCCGAGCTGCATTTCACCGTGCAGTCGCTCCAGGCCCAGCTGGCTGCCCTGTACGCGGAGAGCGAAGGCCTGACCCTGGGTCACCGGGATGCGGCCTTCATGGCGCAAAGCCTCACTGAACAGGTCGCCGCCCTGCTCGACGAGCGCAACGACTTGCTCCATGAGTGCGCCAATCTCAAGGCCGACATCCTCATCACCAAGCGGCGCGCGCGCGAAATGATCGATGCGCTCGTGTCGCAATCGCTCAGATGAATTCCATCGTTGCCCTCCCGGACGCATAAAGCCCGCAGGTGTCTTGCCTCGTCCGATTCCACTTGACCCTCCCCTTGACCGTTTGGAGTGACCATGTCCTTTGTCGCACCTCAATTCATCTCGAAAATCCCCGCCATCGACCGCAGCGCGGCTGATGCGCAGCCCTACGGCGTGGTCCAGGTGGATGATCAGGGTGTCATCAAGCTCTACAACAAGTGGGAGTCCGAGATGGCCGGTGTGCCCATTTCCGTGGCCGAGGGCAGCAATTTCTTCACCCAGGTGGCGGCCTGCACCAACAATCGTCTGGTGTACGGCAAGTTCAAGGACGGTGTGGCGCGCAATGACCTGGACACCGAGTTCAACTACACCTTCACCTACAAGATGAAGCCGACGAACGTGCGCATCCGCATGCTGCGCCACACGCCGTCGGGCTCGAATTGGGTCTTCGTCAGCATGCGTGTGGCCTGACCGTCCGGCCCACAGCCTCCTTTGCCTCGAAACCCAATACCGGATACCTGTCCATGACCTACGACCTTCCGCAACGGTTGTCGCACATTGCCGATGTCGATGTCGTCTCTGCCGACACGAGCGCGTTCATCACGGCGGTGGACATTGACGATGCCGCCCGCACCCTGGTCCAGCATGAGGCGCACTGTGCCGCTCTGCAGATCCGCACCCTGGCTGACGCCATGTGCGATCCCGACGATGCCGAGGAGCTGTACGGCGCGCTGGCTTCCCTGTGGCTTGAACTGCGCCTGCAGTGGCAGCGGCACAACGATGTGGCCAACTACGACCTGATGCGCCATGGCGAGGCCAAGCCGATCGATCTGGTGCGCGGCAGCATCAGCTCCTACTATTTCCAGCGCATCGAGTCCCTGCTTCAGCCCGATCAGATCCAGTGCCTGAACCAAAGAGCGCTGTCTCTCATCGACAGCCTGCGTCACTCCATGAGCCATCCTGACGAGGCGGTGTGACGATGATGCGCTTCGTTTGGCGGTGGTTGGGCTGGCCTCGGTATGCTGAAGCATCGACGCCCGAAGCGAAGCGCGTTTCGCCGCAGCCGGCGCTGCCGGTCAGCCCTGAGGCGGAGACTGCGCCGGTTGCGGCTGAGCCTCGGCCGGTTGTTCCTGAGGTCACCGTGCCGGCCTGGCCGGCGGCACAGGCCCTGGAT
This sequence comes from Pseudomonadota bacterium, assembly GCA_030918015.1. GTDB lineage: Bacteria > Pseudomonadota > Gammaproteobacteria > Burkholderiales > Burkholderiaceae_C > Sphaerotilus. The sequence goes on along the minus strand of JAUPTP010000021.1, from coordinate 4,639 downwards.
CCGCTGGCGCACTGGAATGCGCAAAGCAGCCTGCGCAGTCGGCTGGTGGAGGAGCACGCATCTGGCGTGCCCGACGCCCGGGCGCTGGTCGAGCTTCTGGAGAGCGGCCCCGACGAGCTGATCCGCCAGTTGCCGGCCTCGGCGCGCGAGGCGCTGGCCATGTGCGATGACCCCAATCTGCAGCGTGGACGCCTGGTCAGCCATCTGGCGCGCGATCCGAGCCTGACGGAGGCCATCCTGCGCACGGCCAACAGCGTCGCCTTCAGCGGTGGGCGTGATCCTGTGCTGGGCATGGCCGCGGCGCTGGACCGCATCGGACTGACCAATGCCCGCGCGGTGCTGACCGCCAGCTGTGCCAGCAATCTGCTGTCGCTGCCGGGCGGGCAATACAACGCGATGGCGGCCCAGGTCTGGGCCCACATGATCCGCACCGGCCCGATTGCCCAGTGCCTGGCGCCTGCGCTGTCCGTCAATCCCGACGAGGCCATGACGCTGGCGCTGTTGCATGACGTCGGCAAGCTCATCGTCTTCGACCGCATGTCGGTGCTGCGGGCCGCGCGCCGGCGCAGCATCGACCTGCCGCCGGACTTCTTTCATGCCCTGCTCTCGGTGACGCATGAGCCGCTGGGTGCGCTGGCTGCACAGCGCTGGCAGCTCGGGCAGCGTGCTGTGGCGGCCATCGGCAATCACCATCGCCAGGTGCCGACCCTGCACCACGAGCCACTGTCCGAGGCGCTCTACCTGGCTGACGCGGTGGACCATGCCGTGTCGCGCCACGACATGGCGAATCTGGACGAGATCTGGGCCAAGGGGGCGCTGTCGGCGCCTCGCCAGCGCATCGAAGCGATTCTGAAGCGCTGGGACGCTGTACCTGCTTGACAGGCAAATGCCATGCTCAAAAAACTCGAAGGCGTGCTGGCCGCGCTGGATGCCGATGTCTTGCGCAATCAGGTGGAATCGATGCTGGTCGCCCTGGGGGCGAACGAGCCGGGCGCGCACCGGCAGCAGGCCGACCACTACCTTGCCCACATCGAAGGCGTGGCGCAGGCGGTGCGTGACGTCTGCCCGGACGGTGACACCTACGAATTGCCTCAGACCCTGGCCAACGCCTGGCTGGAGCTGCGGCTGATCTGGAACCGCTGCAACCAGCAGATGCAGTACCAGAACATGCAGGACGGCGCCTCGCCGGGCCTGATGGCCGCCGGCGCTCTGCTCGGCGAACTGCTGGAGACGCTGCGCCACTTCCTGGACGTCGACAGCCTGCTGCTGGTGGAGAAGATCGGGACCGACCTCCATGAGACGGCCCGGCGGGGCTCCGAGCAGAACGGGCGCTTGCTGGAGCGCATGAGCAGCGCCAGTGGCGGGGCCAATCGGGCCGTGGAGGCCTTGCTGATGGCCCTGGACCAGGTGCACCAGCAGCTGGAGGCACCTGAGGCCCGGCGCGAGCTGGACAAGGCCGTGGAGGTGGTGGTCGAGGAGATCGAGCGTGCCCTGGTGCTCACCGGCGAAGACACCGGTGCCGCGCTCGAGTATCGTCTGCTGAAGGCCCTCGATGGGGCCCCCTTGCGTGTCCTGCCGCGACTGCAGGGCTTCGACCGCAAGATCTTCATGCCCCCCGACGTGGCGCGCTTGCTGGTGGATCTCAGCGAGGAGTGGGTGCTGGCCCTGAAGGCGCAGGCGTTGAACCGTTGCACCGAGCAGCGTCTCGCCGACCAGCAGGCGGCCTTCGTCACTCTGGATGTCCAGATCAGCGTGGACGCCAGCGATGTGGTGCTCACCTTGAGCGACGATGGCGACGGCACGGTGGTGTATGCGCGCAACCAGACCTCGGATGCCATCCACAATGTGCGCCTGAATCTGGAGCAGACCCCACAGCGTGGCAGCCGGCTGGAAGTGCGGTGCAGCCTGCGCCGGGTGACCGACTATCTGGTGGTGCGTTCCATCGATGACGCCACCGATGGCTGGCTGGCCGTGCCCCTGAGCTCGGTGGAGTCCATCGAGCAGCGCAGTGCCGATCACCTGCGCCTGCGCGGCCGTGCGCTCACCGCCCGCGACGGCTGCGAACCCATCCCCGTGGCCGATGCCGGGCTTCTGCTGTTCAACGTCAACAATGTGCGCCGGTCGGAAGATGCCTATGTGATCGTGCAGCCCGACCGGGGCCGCCGCATGGCGCTGCGCGTGTCCGGCATCGAGGGCACGCGCCGTGCCGCCATGCACGCCGTGCCTGAGGGGCTGCAGGCGACCCGGCTGCGCGGTTTCATCCAGTCCGAAAGGCGGGTGATCGGCGTGCTGGATCTGACCGAAATCAGCCGTCTGCAGGGCAGCGTCTGCCCGGCCTGAACGGGGCGGGCGCGCATGCCGCGCTGCGGCGGGTCGCCCGCAAGCCCGCGAACGCGGGCAATTGCGCCCTTACTTGCCACGATACCGCCCGTCTCGAAGGCGCAAAACTGTCCGTGCATCACCCTGTCCGGCCCACGCCGCCCCTTCACGAACCGGCGGCCCACCCTGCGTAGCACGACATGGACCTTCTGGAAGCTTCCCCCTGCACCGCTCCCGCATCCTCTCGTCTGATGCGGCCCTGGCACCAGCAGCCCGGCGCGCTGGCGCGCTTCGTGGCTGATCTCGTGGTGAGCGAGACCGCCCATCTGCGCCCGGGCGCACCCGCCCTGCCTGCGGGCCCCTGGCCGCTGCACACCTCGCTGGGCGAAGACGGCCTGGGGCTGGACTCGCTGGAGCGCATGTCGGTGGCGGCCGCCCTGAGCGAGGCGCTGCATCTGCATGAAAGCGGCGCCGACGAGTTGCTGACCACGCAGCCCAGCTTCGGCGACTGGCTGAAGATCACGGGGCGGGCGCTGGAGCAGTTCGATGCGCGCCTGACCTTCCGCACCTCGGGCAGCAGCGGCCAGCCCAAGCCGTGCACCCACACCCTGGCCGATCTGCAGCAGGAGACCCGCTTCCTGGCCGGCCTGTTCGCGGGCGCCCACCCCGAGCCGCTGCGCCGCGTGCTGACGGCAGTGCCTGCGCACCACATCTACGGCTTCCTGTTCACCGTGCTGCTGCCGGTCGAGCTGGGGCATCTGCCGGTGCAGGATGTGCGTGCGCTGGCGGTCAACAGCCTGCCCCAACGCCTGTCGTCGGGAGACCTGCTGGTGAGCCATCCCGTGCACTGGGCGCTGCTGGCGCGCCACGCCAGCGCCTTGCCTGCAGGGGTGGTGGGCGCCACCTCCACCGCCCCCTGTCCGGACGCCACCGCCCAGGCGCTGGTCGACCTGGGCCTGCATCGGCTGGTGCAGGTGTATGGCAGCTCCGAGACCGCCGGCATCGCCTGGCGCGATGCGCCCGCGGCCCCCTACGAACTGATGACCCACTGGACACGACCGGAGGGCCGGGACCATGAGCTGCTGCGCCTGTCGGACCACACGGCGCCGCGCGCGTTCGTGCTGCAGGATGCGCTGAACTGGCACAGCCCGCGCCGCTTCAACGTGGCCGGCCGTCTGGATCAGGCGGTGCAGGTGGGCGGCATCAATGTCTTTCCGTCCCGTGTGCGCGAGGTGCTGCTGCAGCACCCCGAGGTGGCCGACGCCGCCGTGCGTCTGGTGGCCCTGCAGGACAGTGCGCGGCTCAAGGCCTTTGTCGTGCCCAAGGTTGATGCCGACACGGTCGACCTGATCCAGCGGCTGGACAGCTGGCTGGCCCCGCGGCTGAGCACCGCCGAGCGGCCGCGCGCCTTTGTGCTCGGCGCCGAGCTGCCGCGCAACGCCCAGGGCAAGCTGGTCGACTGGGTGTAGGCGGGCGTGCATCGCGCCGGGGCGGCGCCGAGGTCAGCGTGAACACCCTCTAAGATGGCCGCCCCATGCCCCAGACCCTCGCCGCCCCCGTCCACAGCGATCTGCTGATCAAGAAGAGCCGCTTCATCGGCTGCGTGCAGCCGATGGCCGACCGTGCCGGCGCCCTGGAGGTGGTGGCGCGGCTGAAGGCCGAGCATCCGGGCGCGTCCCATGTCTGCTGGGCGCTGCTGGCGGGCGGGCAGTCGGCCGCCAACGACGATGGCGAGCCCGGCGGCACCGCCGGGCGGCCGATGCTCGACGTGCTGCGCCATCAGGATCTGGAGGGCGTGCTGGCCACGGTGGTGCGCTACTTCGGCGGCGTGAAGCTGGGCGCCGGCGGCCTGGTGCGCGCCTACACCGATGCGGTCGCGCAGGCGCTGCTGGGCGCCGAGAAGGTGCTGCTGCAGCGCATGACCGCGCTGCGCTGCACCGTGCCCTATGCGCTGGAGGGCCGCCTGCGCCGCGAGCTCGAGGCCGCCGGCGCGCTGCTGGGCGAGGTGAGCCACGGCGCGCAGGTCGAGCTGAACTTCCAGCTGCCCGAGACCCGGGCCGCGGCGCTGAAGGCCCGGCTCGACGAGGCCGGTCAGGGGCGAGTGGGCTGGCTCGCGCTGGCCTGAGTCCCGGCCGATAGAATCCCCGGCCTGCAGCCTTGGTTGCATCCGATTTTTCCGATTCCGACCCGATCTGCCCGATGTCGAACCCAGACCGCTCCGCGCCTCCGCCTTCCTTCTTCCGCCGCCTGTCGCTGGCGCTGTCGGTGCTGTTCAGCGGCGAGCTGGCGCGCCGGCTGGTCGAGCCGCCGGTGGTGGTGA
>JAUPTP010000442.1 GCA_030918015.1 Pseudomonadota bacterium | reverse complement strand
GTGGTCACGGTCGACGCCTCGCACATCACCTCGACCGAGGCGACCTACGACCTGGTCAAGACGATGCGCGCCTCCATCCTGGTGCTGGGGCCGCTCTTGGCGCGCTTCGGCATCGCGCGGGTGTCGATGCCCGGCGGCTGCGCGATCGGCTCGCGCCCGGTGGACCAGCACATCAAGGGCCTGCGCGCGATGGGCGCGGAGATCCGCGTCGAGCACGGCTACATCCACGCCACCGCCCGCCGCCTGAAGGGCGCGCGCATCACCACCGACATGGTGACGGTCACCGGCACCGAGAACCTGCTGATGGCCGCCACGCTGGCCGAGGGCGAGACGATCCTCGAGAACGCCGCGCAGGAGCCCGAGATCACCGACCTGGTCGACCTGCTGGTGTCGATGGGCGCGCAGATCGAGGGCCGCGGCACCAGCCGGCTGCGCATCACCGGCGTCGAGCGCCTGCACGCGCCGGCCGCGCCGCACCGCATCATCCCGGACCGCATCGAGACCGGCACCTTCCTGTGCGCGGTGGCGGCCACCGGCGGCGACGTGACGCTGCGCCGCGCCGACGCCAGCCACCTCGACGCGGTGATCGACAAGCTGCGCGAGGCCGGCGTGACGATCGAGCACGGCGCCGACTGGATCCGCGTCGCGGCCCACCAGCGCCCGAAGGCGGTGAGCTTCCGCACCAGCGAGCATCCGCTGTTCCCGACCGACATGCAGGCGCAGTTCATGGCCGTCAACTGCATCGCCGAGGGCGTGGCGCGCGTCACCGAGACGATCTTCGAGAACCGCTTCATGCACGTCAACGAGCTGGTGCGCCTGGGCGCGCACATCGCCGTGGACGGCCACACCGCCATCGTCGAGGGCATCCCGAAGCTGTCGGGCGCCACCGTGATGGCTACCGACCTGCGTGCCTCGGCCAGCCTGGTCATCGCCGGCCTGGTCGCAGAAGGCGCGACGACCGTCGACCGCATCTACCACCTCGACCGCGGCTACGACGCGATGGAAGTGAAACTGCGCGCCATCGGCGCCGACATCGAAAGGATTCCGGGATGAGCGACATGATCACGCTCGCGCTGTCGAAGGGCCGCATCTTCGAGGAGACGCTGCCTCTCCTGGCCGCTGCCGGCATCGAGGTGCTGGAAGACCCGGAGAAGTCGCGCAAGCTCATCCTGCCGACCAACCGCGCCGACGTGCAGGTGGTGCTGGTGCGCGCCACCGACGTGCCGACCTATGTCGGCCACGGCGGCGCCGACCTCGGCGTGGCGGGCAAGGACGTGCTGATCGAGCACGGCGGCGAGGGCCTGTACCAGCCGCTGGACCTGCGGATCGCCTGCTGCCGCATGAGCGTGGCGGTGCGCGAGGGCTTCGACTACGAGGCCGCGGTGCGCCAGGGCTCGCGCATCCGCGTGGCCACCAAGTACACCACCATCGCGCGCCAGCACTTCGCCGACAAGGGCGTGCATGTCGACCTGATCAAGCTCTACGGCTCGATGGAGCTGGCGCCGCTGACGGGCCTGGCCGACGCGATCGTCGACCTGGTCTCCACCGGCAAGACGCTCAAGGCCAACCACCTGGTCGAGGTCGAGCCCTTCATGGAGATCTCCTCGCGCCTGGTGGTGAACCAGGCCGCGCTGAAGCTCAAGCGCGACCGGCTGCGTCCGCTGATCGACGCCTTCGCCGCCGCGATACCGAAAGACTGATTCTCTTCGTCCCACCCTCACGGAAACCGCCATGACTCCCGTCGCCGTCCGTCACCTGAACACCACCCGCGCCGATTTCGAGACCGAGTTCAAGCGCGTGCTGCACTGGTCGGCGGAGACGGACCATGCGATCGAGGAGCGCGTCGCCGCGATCCTCGAGGATGTGCGCACCCGTGGCGACGCGGCGGTGCTCGAGTACACCGCGCGCTTCGACGCGCTGGAGGCGCCCTCGGTCGCCGCGCTCGAGCTGACCCGCGAGGAGCTGAAAGCCGCCTTCGACGCCATCACGCCGGCGCAGCGCAGCGCGCTGGAGTCGGCTGCGAAGCGCGTGCGCGCCTACCACGAGCGCCAGCTGCAGGCCTGCGGCCTGAGCTGGTCGTACCGCGACGAGGACGGCACGCTGCTGGGCCAGAAGGTCACGCCGCTGGACCGCGTCGGCATCTACGTGCCCGGCGGCAAGGCGGCCTATCCGTCGTCGGTGCTGATGAACGCCATTCCCGCCCATGTGGCGGGCGTCGGCGAGATCATCATGGTGGTGCCCACGCCGCGCGGCGAGAAGAACGCGCTGGTGCTGGCCGCGGCCTATGTCGCGGGCGTGAGCCGCGCCTTCACGATCGGCGGCGCGCAGGCGGTGGGCGCGCTGGCCCACGGCACCGCCACCGTGCCGCGCGTCGACAAGATCACCGGCCCGGGCAACGCCTATGTGGCCAGCGCCAAGCGCCGCGTCTTCGGCCAGGTCGGCATCGACATGATCGCCGGCCCCTCCGAGATCCTGGTGCTGGCCGACGGCACCACGCCGCCGGACTGGGTGGCGATGGACCTCTTCAGCCAGGCCGAGCACGACGAGCTGGCGCAGTCGATCCTGCTCTGCCCGGACGCCGGCTACATCGCCCAGGTGCAGGCGTCGATCGACCGCCTGATCGAGGGCATGCCGCGCCGCGATGTCATCCGCGCCAGCCTGGAAGGGCGGGGCGCGCTGATCCTGACCCGCGACATGGAAGAGGCCTGCGCGATCAGCAACCGCATCGCGCCAGAGCACCTCGAAGTCAGCTCGTCGGATCCGCACCGCTGGGAGCCGCTGCTGCGCCACGCCGGCGCGATCTTCCTCGGCGCCTACACGAGCGAAAGTCTGGGCGACTACTGCGCCGGCCCCAACCATGTGCTGCCGACCTCCGGCACCGCGCGCTTCAGCTCGCCGCTGGGCGTCTACGACTTCCAGAAGCGCTCCAGCCTGATCGAGGTGAGCGAGGCCGGCGCGCAGCAGCTCGGCCCCATCGCCGCCGAGCTGGCCTATGGCGAAGGGCTGCAGGCCCACGCGCAGGCCGCCGAGTTCCGTCTGAAGCGCGTTGAATGAACCGGAGTTCCGAGATGACTG
>JAUPTP010000441.1 GCA_030918015.1 Pseudomonadota bacterium | reverse complement strand
GACTGTTTCCATGAAGATCGCCCTCGACCCCTACATGATCCGCCACCTGTCGCTGGCCGAGCTGCCGGCGGCGGTGGCCGAGCTCGGCTACGACCAGATCGAGCTGTCGCCGCGCAGCGACTTCCTCGACTGGTGGGTGATGCCGCGCGCGACCAAGCCGCGCATGAGCGAGTTCAAGGCCGCGATGCGCTCGGCGGGCGTGGGCTTGGCCTCGCTGCAGCCGATGTACCGCTGGGCCAGTCCCTTCGAGGACGAGCGCCAGTGGGCGGTGCGCTGCTGGAAGAAGGCCATCGAGGTGGCGGTCGAGATGGACTGCCGGCTGATGGTCAGCGAGTTCGGCCGCGGCGCCTCGCCCGAGCGCACGGTGGCCGAGCGCAACGGCCTGGCCACCAACCTCAACACCAGGGAAGCCTGCGAGGCGGCGTGGTTCCGCTCGATGGACGAGCTGCTGCCCCTCCTGGAGCGCGAAGGCGTGACCCTCAGCATCGAGCCGCACCCCGAGGACTGGATCGAGCAGTACCAGCCCGCCTGCGACATCGTGCGCAACATCGGCTCCAAGGCGCTGAAGCTCAGCTTCATCGCGCCGCACACCTTCTACTACGGCCGCGACATCGGCGCGATGGTGCGCGAGGCGGGCGACCTGCTGGCGCATGTGCGGGTGGCCGACACCTTCGACCACACCAAGAGCAGCCAGCTGCGCTACATCGTCAACCCGCCGGGCTCGAGCCAGGTGCGGGTGCACCAGCACCTGGACATCGGCCAGGGCGAGGTCGACTTCGACGGCCTGTTCAAGGCGATGGCCGACATCGGCTTCGACGGGCTGGTCTCGGCCTGCGTGTTCGCGTGGGAAGAGCGGGCGAAGGCATCGAGCCAGATGATGCGCCAGGGCATCGACCAGCTGGTGCAGCGGCACTACGGCGCGCGCTGAAGGGACGGCAGCCGGCACCAGCCGGCCAGATCGCCGAAGGTGTCGGCCGGTGCGCCGGCATGCACCGCGAAGGCCCCCGCCTGCGCCTGCCACGCCAGCCCGCTGTGCAGCTGCAGCGGCTCCTGCGTGAAGGGGTGCGTCAGCTCCAGCGCCTGTGCGTGCAGCCACAGGCGCTGCCGGCCCAGCCGCTCGGCCCACCAGCGGTTCAGCGGGCCCTTGCCGTGGGTGGCGTCGCCGATGATCGGGTGCGCCAGATGCTTCAGGTGGCGGCGGATCTGGTGGCGCCGGCCGGTCAGCGGCTCGGCCTCGACCAGCGACACCCGCGTCGAGGGGAAGCGCCCGTCGCTCGACTCCATGCGCTCGAAGGTGGCCAGCCGGCGCAGCCGGGTCTGCGCGGGCTGGGCGGGCGCGTCGGGCGGCGCGTCGTCCGGGCGCAGCGCGTGGTCGACCCAGGCCTCGGCGGGCGCCCAGCCGCGCACCAGCGCCAGGTAGCGCTTGCGCACCTCGCCGGTGGCCATGAAGGCCTGACCCAGCCGGCGTGCGGCCTCCGGGTGCCGGGCCAGCAGCAGCACGCCGCAGGTGCCCTTGTCGAGGCGGTGCACCGGATGCACATGCGCGCCGCCGAGCTGGTCGCGCAGCGTCTGCACCACGAAGCGGGTCTCGCCGGCGTCCAGTCCGGTGCGGTGCACCAGCCAGCCGGCGGGCTTGTGGATGGCGATCAGGTGCTCGTCCTGCCAGAGCACGGGCAGCGGCGGGGCGGGCTCAGGGCCTGAGCTGCAAGGAGGTTCGGTCGTCATGGGCCACATCATGCGCCCACCCGCCCTGTCGGACAGGATTGGAACGCACCAGTCCAGTGCCTTGATTTCCATCAAGGTGCTTCGGTGACACACAGTTGTGCGGTGCATCACGCGGAGCTTGTTCATGTCGGGGCGGCCTGATCTGACACCTGTGTGACAGATCAAAAAAGAGGCACGATGAGCGCGCTTATCGCCTCGTTGGCATCGTTTCCTGGGTTCATGCGCCCTTGATGTGATGTTCCTATTTCTGTCCGCTCATCTTTTTGTATGGCCGCCATTCCTTCTGATGCCGTATCTGCCCCGCCTCCGGAGCGCACTGCCAGTGCGCCCGAGGCCGCAGCATCCGCGATTGCCGATCGCAATGTCTCGGAGCTCACCAGCGGCGTGTGGCGCCGCTCCATCCTGGGCCTGCTGCTGATCGCCGCGCTGGCGACGGCGACCTTCATGATCCTGCACGACGTGCTGAGCATCAACCGCAGCGCAGGCACCATCATCAACATCAGCGGCCGACAGCGCATGCTGTCGCAGCGTGCGGCGCTGTTTGCCACCCGGCTGCTGGCCTCCCGCGACGAGGCCGAGCGGCGCACGCTGCGCACCGAGCTGGACCGCGTGACCGAGCTGATGCTGACCTCGCACGAGGGCCTGACCCGTGGCAGCACCACCCTGGGCCTGCCCGCCGAGATGTCGGCCGAGGTCAAGGCGCTGTATTTCGACGAGCCTTTCCACCTGGATCGCCAGGTGCGCCAGTACATCGCGCAGCTGCGTGACCTGAGCCAGCGCGCCGGAGCGGCCCAGGCCGCTGGGGCGGGTCTCTCCACCGAGCTGGCGACGCTGACCGCGGCCGCCTCCGGGCCGCTGCTCCAGGGCCTGAACCGGGCGGTGCAGCAGTACGAGGCCGAGAGCGAAGCCAAGGTGGCCCGCGCGATCCGCTACGAGCAGACCGTCTACGGCGTGACGCTGCTGGCCCTGCTGATGGAGGCGCTGTTCATCTACCGTCCGCTGGTGGCGCGGGTGCGTCGGGCCACCGAGCGGCTGGTGCGCCAGCAGCAGTTCAGCGACCAGATCGTGAACACCTCGCAGGCGCTGATCGTGGGCATGGACAACGCCGGCCGCATCGCGCTGTTCAACCAGCACAGCCAGCAGGTCACCGGCCACACCGAGCAGGAGGTGCACGGCCACGAGTTCCTCCCGACCTTCATGCCCCCTGAGCTGGCGTCCGATCCTGCGATGGCGCGGCTCTTCCTCGGGGGCGACACGTCGGTGCGCACCCATGTCGAGACCCCTCTGCTCACCAAGGACGGCCGGCTGCTGACCATCGAATGGTCCAACGCCGAGCTGCATGACCCTCTCACC
>JAUPTP010000440.1 GCA_030918015.1 Pseudomonadota bacterium | reverse complement strand
CGACCATCCTGCGGCGTCGCCGGTGCGGATCGCCAGCAGCGCGGCCGCGGCCAGGCTCTCGGCCTGGACCCAGAAATACTTGTCGGCGTCGCAGACCGTGCCGTCGGGCGCGAAGCCGTAGACCAGGCCGCCGTGCTGCGCATCCCAGCCGCGGCGCATCGCCACCTCGAAGAAATGCCGCGCGGTCGGCCCGATCCAGTCGGGCCGCTGGCTGGCGGGCAGCCGGCTTTCCAGCTGCAGCAGCAGCTTGGTCCATTCGGTCAGGTGACCGGTCTGGAAGCCCCAGGGGCGGAAGATGTTGCTGCGGTCGTGGCGGTTGTAGTCCCAGTCGGGCGTCCAGTCGGGACGCCAGTGCTCCCACACCAGCGCGCCGTCGGCCGCCTGCGGCGCGGCCTGCGCGGCCAGGCGCTGCGTGACCGAGGTCGCCAGCGTCAGCGCGCGCTGCAGGTACTTGGCGTCGAGGGTGGCATCCCACGCGGCCAGGCAGGCCTCGCAGGCGTGCATGTTGGCGTTCTGGCCGCGGTAGGGCGAGAGCGTCTGCCAGTCGGCCGAGGCCTCGTCGGCGTACAGGCCGTGCGCGGGCTCCCAGAAGCGCGTCTCCATCAGCGCGAAGCAGGTCTCCAGCCCGGCACGCGCCTCCTCGACGCCGGCCATCAGCGCGTGCGCATGCGCCAGCAGCACGAAGGCCTGGCCGTAGGCGTGGTTGGTGCCGTCGATCACCCGCGGGCGGGCGCCCGGCGCGCCGCCGGCAGAGCGGTCCGGATCGTGCTCGATCACCCAGGCGTGGCCGCCCTGGGGCTGGGCATGCGCCTCGTCCAGGAAGCGCAGGCCGTGGCGCACCGCCTCCAGCCACTGCGGCCGGCGCTCCAGGTGGCGCCAGGCCATCGCGTGGTTGAAGATGAAGCGGGTGCTGCTGACGAGGTGGCGGGTGCGCCGGTCGTAGACGGTGCCGTCGTCGCGGAAGAAGTGGAAGAAGCCTCCGGACGGGTCGATGCAGCGTCCGTCGTAGAAGGCCATCGTGTGGCGGATGTGCGCGCGCAGGAAGTCGGGCGAGCGGAAGTCGGGCAGGGTGGCGGCGGTCATGGTCCGATGATGGCGCAGCGCCTGGCAGGCGGGCATCCGGGATGTCGCGGTCTGGCCGGGTCAGGCCACCCGACGGCCGCCGCGCCAGACGCCCAGCACCACCGGCTGGCCGGCGATCTCGCGCACCCGCACCAGATCGGCCCGCAGTCCCAGGGCGATCTCGCCGCGATCGCTCAGGCCCACGGCGCGGGCCGGCGCCCGGCTGGCCTGCGCCAGGGCCCGGGGCAGGCGCTGCGGATCGGCCGGTCCGCCATGGCCGTCGCAGGCCAGTGCCCAGGTGGCGGCCAGCAGGCTGGCGGGCACATAGTCCGATGACAGCGCCCCCAGCACGCCCGCCTCGACCAGCGCCGACACCGGCACGTTGCCGGCATGCGAGTGGCCGCGCAGCAGGTTGGGGGCGCCGCCCAGGGTGAGCAGCCCGAGCCCGTGGGCGTGGCGCGCCGCCTCCAGCGTGGTCGGGAACTCGCAGATCGACACGCCCAGCCGGTGGGCCTCCTCGACATGCGCCACCGTCGTGTCATCGTGCGAGGCCAGGGCCACGCCCAGGCGGCGGGCCTGTGCCACGAAGGCCTGGCGGTTGGCGCTCGCCCGCAGGGCCCGCTCGCTGCGCGGGTCCTGCTGCAGCGCCAGTTCCTGGTCGAACTGCGCGTGGCTCCAGCCCTTCTTCTCGGTGAAATAGAGCCGCGCCCGCGCCAGGTCGCTCCACTGGCGCTGTCCCGGCGTGTGATCCATCAGCGACATCAGTCCGAGCCGGTGGTGGCCGGCATAGGGTGCGAACAGTTCCAGCGCGTTGTCGGCCGGCAGCTCGCAGCGCAGGTGCAGGCGGTGGTCGGCCCGCAGCACGCCGGCCTCGTCGAGCGTATCGAGCACCGCCAGCATCGCGCTCTGGTCCCGGCCCCGGAAGCCGCGCCGGTAGGGGTCGCCGATGCCGATGGCGTCGAACACCGTCGTGATGCCCGCCGCGGCGATCTCGGCGTCGTGCGCCAGCACGGCGCTCCAGGCCGGCTGGTGCACGCCGGGGCGCGGCATCACATGGCGCTCGTGGCTGTCGGTGTGCAGCTCGACCAGGCCCGGCACCAGGTAGTCGCCCTGCAGGTCGATCGCGCAGGGACTTCGGGACGACCAGGCGTCGATCGCGGTGATGCAGCCGTGCTGCAGCCGCACGCTGCCGTGGATGACTTCGCCGGCCAGAACCAGTCTGGCCCCGGTGAGGACCCGATCGTGCTGCGTGGACTCTTGCATGCCCGCAAGTGTGACGGGCCTTGGGGGTGAGCAGATGTGCACGATTCACAGGTTACGGCAAGGTACCCAATCGTATTGGATTCGCAAATCTCTCACGGTGGGATGTCACGAAGTGACGGAACAGGGTAGGCTATGCGGCCCTGTCCGACCTTGAAATCCCCCCGAAGTCCCGGTTGTCTGCCTCGATGAGTGCCCGCTACGCGATCTACCTGACTCCCCCGGCCGACCATCCCCTGTGGCAGTCGGGATGCACCTGGCTGGGCCGGGATCCGTCCGGCGACGAGGCTCCGGCGGCGCCGGCGCGTCGCACTTCGCCCTGGCGCTATGGTTTCCACTCGACCCTGAAGACGCCGATGCGGCTGGCCGAGGGCTGCTCGCTGCAGTCCCTGCACCAGGCGATGTGCGCGCTGTCGCGCCATGTCGCGCCCTTCGCCATGCCGACGCTGGAGGTCGGTCTGTTCGACGGGCTGATCGTGCTGCAGACGGTCGAGCCGCTGCCGCACGCCCATCCGCTGCACCGGCTGGCCGATCTGTGCCTGACCGAGCTCGATGCCTTCCGCGAGCCGGCCACGGCCTCCGATCTGGCGCGCTGGCGCGTGCGCGGGCCCCTGGACGAGCAGCAGCAGACGCTGCTGGAGCGCTGGGGCTGCCCGCATGTGCTCGAGCGCTGGCATTTCCACTGCACGCTCAGCGACCTGATCGCCGACGAGCAGGAGCGCGCGGTCTGGATGGAGCTGGCGCGCACCTTCTTCGCG
>JAUPTP010000439.1 GCA_030918015.1 Pseudomonadota bacterium | reverse complement strand
CACCCTGGCGGCCGAGCGCGGCGCCACCCAGGCCGCGCTGGCCGAGGCCGAGGCGGTGCTGGCGCAGGCGCGGCTAGAGGCCGAGCGCGACCGTGCGCTGCAGGCCGGCGGCGCCGTCAGCGCCCAGCAGCTGCAGCAGACGCAGACGGCCGAGCGCACCGCCCGCGCGCGGCTGCAGGCCCTGAAGGCCCGCCTGCAGGCCGACGAGGTGCGGCTGGCCCAGACCCGGCTGCTCGCGCCCGACGACGGCGTGATCTCCGCCCGACTGGCCACCGTCGGCGCGGTCGCCCAGCCGGGGCAGGAGCTGTTCCGGCTGATCCGCCAGGGCCGCGTCGAGTGGCGCGCCGAGCTCTCCGGCGCCGACATGGCCCGCCTGAGCCCCGGCACCGCGGTGCGGCTCACGCCCGCCGGCACGTCCATGGCGATCGAGGGCCGGGTGCGCCAGATCGCGCCGACGGTCGACCCCGTCACCCGCCAGGGCTGGGTCCATGTCGATCTGCTGCCGGGCGCGGCGGCCGCCGCCGCACGGCCCGGCATGCTCGCCCGGGGCGAGTTCCTGCTCGGCCAGCGCGAGACGCTCACGCTGCCGCAGACCGCGGTGGTGCTGCGCGAGGGCTTCAGCCTCGTGATGCGGCTGGAGGCCGGATCGCGTGTGCGCGAGGTCAAGGTCCGCACCGGGCAGCGCGCGGGCGACCGCATCGAGATCCTCGACGGCCTCGACGCGCAGGCGCAGGTCGTCGTCCAGGGCGCGGGCTTCCTGACGGACGGCGACCGGGTCCGCGTCCTGGCCTCGCCGGCCGCCACCCCCGCCTCCGGAGCCACCCCGTGAACGTCTCCGCCTGGTCGATCCGCAACCCGATCCCCGCGATCCTGCTGTTCCTGCTGCTGACGCTCGCCGGCCTGATCGGCTTTCGGGCAATGACGGTGCAGAACTTTCCCGACATCGACCTGCCCTCGGTCACGGTCAGCGCCTCGCTGCCGGGCGCCGCGCCGGCGCAGCTCGAGACCGAGGTCGCGCGCAAGCTCGAGAACGCGCTGGCCACGCTCAAGGGCCTCAAGCACCTCTACACCACGGTGCAGGACGGCACAGTCACCCTCACCGCCGAGTTCCGGCTCGAGAAGCCCACGCAGGAGGCGGTCGACGACGTGCGCGACGCGGTCGCGCGGGTGCGCTCGGACCTGCCCGGCGACCTGCGCGACCCGGTGGTGCAGAAGGTCGACCTGGCCGGCGCGCCGATCCTGACCTACACCGTCTCGTCCGAGCGCATGGACGACGAGGCGCTGAGCTGGTTCGTCGACGACACCGTCACCCGGCAGATGCTGGCGGTGCGCGGCGTCGGCGCCGTCTCGCGGGTGGGCGGCGTCAGCCGCGAGGTGCGCGTCGAGCTCGACCCGGCGATGCTGCTGTCGCTGGGCCTGAGCGCCGCGGACGTCTCGCGCCAGCTGCGCCAGATCCAGCAGGACGCCCCCGGCGGGCGCAGCGATCTTGGCGGCGCCGAGCAGGCGGTGCGCACGATCGCCACGGTGGGCAGCGCCGACGAGCTGGCGCGGCTCGACCTGGTGCTCTCCGACGGCCGCCGCGTGCGGCTGGACCAGATCGCGCGCGTGAGCGACACGGTGGCCGAGCGCCGCTCGGCCGCGCTGCTCGACGGCCGCCCGGTGGTCGGCTTCGAGATCACCCGCAGCAAGGGCGCCGGCGAGCTCGACGTGGCGCGCGGCGTGCGTGCGCGGCTCGAGGCGCTGCGCGCCGCGCATCCGGACATCCAGGTCACCGAGGCCTTCAACTTCGTCGATCCGGTGCAGGAGGGCTACGAGGGCTCGATGCACCTGCTCTACGAGGGCGCGGTGCTGGCGGTGATCGTGGTGTGGTTCTTCCTGCGCGACTGGCGCGCGACCCTGGTCTCGGCGGTGGCGCTGCCGCTGTCGGCCATTCCGACCTTCGCGCTGATGCACTGGCTGGGCTTCACGGTCAACGTGGTGACGCTGCTGAGCCTGTCGCTGGTGGTGGGCATCCTGGTCGACGACGCGATCGTCGAGATCGAGAACATCATGCGCCACCTCGCGATGGGCAAGACGCCCTTCGAGGCGGCGATGGAGGCGGCCGACGAGATCGGCCTGGCGGTGATCGCCACCACCTTCACGCTGATCGCCGTCTTCCTGCCGACCGCCTTCATGAGCGGGGTGGCGGGCAAGTTCTTCGTGCAGTTCGGCTGGACCGCGGCGATCGCGGTGTTCTTCTCGCTGGTGGTGGCGCGCATGCTCACGCCGATGATGGCCGCCCACCTGCTGCGCCCGGTCACGCACGCCGAGACGCCGCCGCGCTGGATGGGCGCCTACCTGAAGATGGCCGCCTGGTGCCTGAAGCACCGCCTGCTGACGATGCTGGCCACCGCGGTCTTCTTCATCGGCGCCTTCCTGCTGGTGCCGCTGCTGCCCACCGGCTTCATCCCGCCCGACGACCTGTCGCAGACCCAGGTCACGGTGACGCTGCCACCGGGCTCGACGCTGGCCGAGACCACCGCGGCGGCCGAGCAGGCCCGGGCGCTGGTGGGCACGCATCCGCAGGTGAAGAGGGTCTACACCGCCATCGGCGGCGGCGCGGCCGGCGCCGACCCGTTTGCGCCGCAGGGCGCGGCCGAGGTGCGCAAGGCGGTGCTGACGGTCGACATGACCCACCGCAGCGAGCGCCGCGGCCTGAGCAAGCAGGCCATCGAGGCCGAGCTGCGCCAGCGGCTCGAAGCGCTGCCGGGCGCGCGGGTCAAGGTCGGCTTCGGCGGCTCGAGCGAGAAGTACATCCTGGTGCTGGCCGGCGAGAACGGCGAGGCGCTGGCCGCGCATGCGCGCCAGGTCGAGCGCGAGCTGCGCACCCTGCCCGGCATCGGCAATGTCACCTCCAGCTCCAGCCTGGTCCGGCCGGAGCTGATCGTGCGGCCCGACCCGGTGCGCGCGGCCGACCTCGGCGTGACCACCGCGGCGATCGCCGACACGCTGCGGGTGGCCACCCGCGGCGACCACGACCCCTCGCTGCCCCGGCTCAACCTCTCGCAGCGCCAGGTGCCGATCGTCGTGCGCCTGCCCGCCCAGG
>JAUPTP010000438.1 GCA_030918015.1 Pseudomonadota bacterium | reverse complement strand
ACCTGCATGTAGACGAAGGACGAGCCTGACAGGAACAGGAACAGGCCGCCGTAGGTCGCCGCGGTCAGCCCCGACCAGCTCAGGAAGGTCGGGTGGCGCAGGATGCGCGCCCAGCCCTGCAGCAGCGGGCCCGGCTGCAGGGCCTGCAGGTTGCGCTCGCGGAGCGTCTCGGGCAGGCGCAGCGCGACGAAGAGCAGCGCGCCCAGCACGATCAGCGCGATGGTCACGAAGCTGGCGCGCCAGCCGAACCAGCCGGTCACCAGGCCGCCCAGCAGCGGGCTGGACAGCGCGATCAGCCCCAGGCCCGACATGCCCAGCGACATGATGCGCATGCCCTCGCTGGGCTGGTAGAGATCGCGCACCATCGCGCGGGCCACCACCACCGCGCCCGACATCGCCGCGCCCTGCACGATGCGGGTGAGGATCAGCGCCTGGATGTCGGCCGCGGTGGCCGCCGCCAGGCTGGACAGCAGATAGGCCGACAGCGACACCAGCAGCACCGGCCGGCGGCCGAAGCGGTCGGCCACCGGCCCCCAGACCAGCTGGCCGAAGCCGAAGGCCAGCAGCAGTGCGGCCATGGTCTGCTGGGTGGCGGCCATCGAGGCGCCCAGCTCGGTCTTGATGCCGGGCAGCGCCGGCAGGTAGAGATCGGTCGAGACCGGCTGCAGGCCCAGCAGCAGCGCCAGCGCGATGGCGATGACCAGGTCGGCCGGGCGGGCCACGGCGGTGGCGGCGGGGGAGGTGGCGCTCATGGGGCGATCTGCCGCTTCAGCCGCGGTCGGCGGTGGCGCGGCGGCGCACGCCGTCGAGGTAGGCGTGCGGGTCGGGCGGCTGGCCGCTGCGCTGCGAGGCCCAGATCATCTCGCCCAGGCACTCCATCACCTCGTGCTGCGCCGCGTGCAGGTCGCCGCGCTTCGCGGCCAGCAGCTCGACCGCCTGGCGGATGCCGCGCGGCTGGTCGATCGAGACCTGCTCGCTGACGCTCAGGTGCATCGACAGGTGCAGGAAGGGGTTGGTGCGGCCGTCCTCGACCTGGTAGACGGCGGCCAGCGCGGCGGGCAGGTCGGCCAGCTCGGCATGGTATTCGGGGTGGAGCTCGATCCACTGCGACGCGAGGGTCTCGATCGGCGAGAGCGGCTCGCCGGCGCGCGACTTGCGCCAGGCCTCGCAGAAGAATGTCCGGACGTCGTTCTGGCTGGGGGCAAACATCCGACAATTGTGGCCCTTTTTCACTGCCGGCCGTTGCCGGGCGGTCTTGCCATGACGACTTCGATCTCTCTTGAGCAGCTCTTCGACGATGCCCGCACCCACAACGCCTGGCAGGACCGCCCGGTGGCTCCTGAGCTGCTGCGCGAGCTGCACGAGCGCCTGCGCTGGGCGCCGACGGCGATGAACTGCGGCCCGCTGCGGGTGCGCTTCATCGTCTCGGCCGAGGCGCGCGCTGCGCTGCTGCCGCTGATGGCCGAGGGCAACCGTGCCAAGACCGCCGCCGCGCCGGTGGTGGCGGTGCTGGGCGCCGACCTCGATTTCCCCGCGACGATGGGCCGGCTGGCGCCGCATGTGCCGGCCGCCGCCTTCGAGGGCCAGCCGGCCAAGGTCGAGCACATGGCGCGCTTCAACGCCACGCTGCAGAGCGGCTACTTCATCCTGGCCGCGCGCGCGCTGGGCCTGGACTGCGGCCCGATGGCCGGCTTCGACGCCGCCGGCGTGGACGCCGCCTTCTGGGGCGGCACCGCGGTGAAGACGCTGCTGGTGTGCAACCTCGGCCACGGCGACCCCGCCGGCCTGCGCCCGCGCGCCGCTCGTCTGGACTTCGACGACACCTGCCGCATCCTGTGATCACCGATCCGGCGTTCTACGCGGTCGCGGTGCCGGCGGCGCTGCTGGTGGGCATCTCCAAGTCGGGATTCGCCTCCGGGATCGGCGCGCTGGCCACGCCGCTGCTGGCGATGAGCGTGACCGTGCCGCAGGCCGCCGCGCTGGTGCTGCCGCTGCTGTGCCTGTCCGACGTCATGGGCCTGGTGACGCTGCGCCGCCATGCCGACTGGACGGTGCTGCGCCAGCTGCTGCCCGCCGGCCTGATCGGCATCGTGCTGGGCTGGATCGGCTTCGGCGTGCTGTCGCCGCAGTGGGTGGGCGGACTGACCGGCCTGGTCACGCTGATCTTCCTGGCCTGGAACCTGAAGTTCCCGCCGCAGGCCGATGCCGCGCCGCCCGGCGCGGCGGCCAGCGGCGCGCTGGCGCTGACCTCCGGCTTCACCAGCTTCATCGCGCACAGCGGCGGCCCGCCGATCGTGATGGCGCTGCTGCCGCGCCACATGGCCCCGCTGGCCTATGCCGGCACCTCGGCGGTGTTCTTCGCGACGATCAACTTCGCCAAATGGGTGCCCTACGGGCTGCTCGGCCTGCTCGACGGCGGGCAGCTCGCCACCTCGGCGGCGCTGATGCCGGTGGCCGCCGCCGGCGTGCTGATCGGCATCCAGGCGACGAAGCATGTCTCGCCGCGCTGGTTCTACCGGCTGGTGCAGTGGGGCATGTTCCTGACCGGGGTCAAGCTGCTGTGGGATGCGCTGAAATGACCGATCCTGTCCTGCCTGCCGTCCGCCTCGAGCCCCATGCCGCGCTGGCCGGCGTGGCGGTGGTCACGCTGTCCAACCCGGGCAAGCTCAATGCCGTCAGCGTCGCGATGTGGCGCGCGCTGCACCGGATCTTCGACGGCCTGGCCGCGCGCGAGCCGGACCTGCGCTGCGTGATCGTGCGCGGCCAGGGCGGCACCTTCGTCTCCGGCGGCGACATCGAGGAGTTCCCGGCCTTCCGCTTCGAGCCGGACACGGTGCGCGACTTCCACGAGAACATCGTCGCGCCGGCGCTCGAGGCGATGTACCGCTGCGACATCCCGCTGGTGGCGCAGATCGAGCGCGCCTGCGTCGGCGGCGGGCTGGAGATCGCCTGCCAGTGCGACCTCCGCATCGCCGGGCGCTCGAGCCGCTTCGGCGCGCCGATCGCCCGGCTGGGTTTCCCGATGGCGATCGACGAGCTCGCCGGCGTGGCGCGGGTGGCCGGGCTGGCCACCGCCGCCGAGATCCTGCTGG
>JAUPTP010000437.1 GCA_030918015.1 Pseudomonadota bacterium | reverse complement strand
GCCGAACATCACCGAGAACAGCAGCACCTGCAGGATGTCGCCCTTGGCGAAGGCATCCACCACGCTCGACGGAATGATCGCGAGCAGGAAGTCGACCGTGCCCTTCATCTTGCCCGGCTCGACATAGGCGGCGATGCCCTTGGTGTCGAGCGAGCTGGGGTCGACATGCATGCCGGCGCCCGGCTGCACGACGTTGACGATCACCAGGCCGATGATCAGCGCCAGCGTCGAGACGATCTCGAAATAGAGCAGCGCCAGGCCGCCGGTGCGGCCGACCTTCTTCATGTCGTCCATGCCGGCGATGCCCAGCACGACGGTGCAGAAGATGATCGGCGCGATGATCATCTTGATCAGCTTGATGAAGCCGTCGCCCAGCGGCTTCATCTGCTCGCCCAGCGTGGGCGCGAAATGGCCCAGCGCGATGCCGATGGCGATCGCGGCGAGCACCTGCACGTACAGGGAACGGTAGAACGGCGTCTTCTGCGCCGCAGAGGTGGTGCTTGTCATCGGGAGCTTTCTTCGGGTTTTCCTTGACAGGGTTAACACCAGTCTAGAAAGACATCCGGTTTTGTCTGTCGTGGGTTCCACGTAGCGCCCGGTTCAGGTCGGTCTCAGGCCGATCGGCTGCGCGCCAGGGCCTGGTCGAGGTCGTCGCGCAGCCGGCGCAGCGCCGCCAGCTCGGCGTCGGGCGCGCGCAGCGCCGACCACAGCGCCTCGACCAGATCCTGCGCGACCGTGTCCAGATCGACCGGCCGGTCCTGCGCGACCACCTCCCACAGGAGGTGCTCCATCGGCCCGAGCACCAGCGAGCGCAGCAGCCGCAGCGGCAGGTCGGTGCGGATCTCGCCGCGGGCCTGGCCGCGGGCGAGCAGCGTCATCAGCGGTGCGGTGTAGCGCTTCTGCAGCGGCAGGAAGCTCTCGCCGAGCTCCTGGCCCTTGGAGCGGCCCTCGGAGAGCACCAGCGCGCACAGCCCGGTGCCCTGGATCAGGAACAGGCGCAGGTGCGTGCGCACCAGGTGATCGAGCTGCGCGCGTGCCGGCGCCTCGGGCGGCAGGCCGGCCTCCATCGCCGCGACGATCTCGTCGTACCAGTCCTCGATCACGCGCACGCACAGCTCCCGCTTGCCGCGGAAGTAGGTGAAGACGGTGGCCTCGCTGATGCCCAGGCGCTGCGCGATCTCGGTGGTGGTGGCGCGCTCGTAGCCGCGCTCGGCGAAGACCTCGCGGCCGACGCGCAGCAGGTCGCGCAGGCGCTGCTCGGACTTGGCGCGGCTCGGGACGCGGCGTGGCCGCGGGTCGGGGGCGGGCTCAGGGCGGGGCGGCATGGTCGGGCGTGATGGTGAGTCGGGCTCAATTGTTTGCGGGCTGCGCCTCTTCTTTTTCCGGGTTCCTCCGGATTCTTGAGGTCTCGACAAAAGCAGATCATGAAAGTGAGCGATGGTCAACATTGGAGCTGACGCGATGTTCGAATCCACCTTCCAGTTCCCCCTGGGCGAGGACATCGCCGCGCTGCGCGAGGCGGTGCGCGACTTCGCCCAGGCCGAGATCGCGCCGCGCGCGGCCGCCATCGACCGCGACAACCTCTTCCCGCACGCGCTGTGGCGCCAGCTCGGCGAGCTGGGCGTGCACGGCCTGACCGTGTCCGAGGAGCACGGCGGCACGCCGCTGGGCTATGCCGCGCACATGGTGGCGATGGAGGAGATCAGCCGCGCCAGCGCCTCGGTGGGCCTGAGCTACGGCGCACATTCCAACCTCTGCATCAACCAGATCCAGCGCAACGGCACCGAGGCGCAGAAGGCGAAGTACCTGCCCAAGCTGATCAGCGGCGAGCACATCGGCGCGCTGGCGATGAGCGAGCCCGGCGCCGGCTCGGATGTGGTCAGCATGAAACTGCGCGCCGAGAGACGAGGCGACCGCTATGTGCTCAACGGCTCGAAGATGTGGATCACCAACGGCGGCGACGCCGACACGCTGGTGGTCTACGCCAAGACCGACCCGGGAGCGGGCGCGCGCGGCATGACGGCCTTCATCATCGAGAAGGGCTTTGCGGGCTTCAGCCACGGCCAGCACCTGGACAAGCTCGGGATGCGCGGCTCGAACACCTTTCCGCTCTTCTTCGACCACTGCGAGGTGCCGGAAGAGAACGTGCTCGGCGGCGAGAAGAACGTGGGGCAGGGCGCCAAGGTGCTGATGTCGGGCCTGGACTACGAGCGCATCGTGCTCTCGGGCGGGCCGCTCGGGATCATGGCGGCCTGCCTGGACGTGGTCGTGCCCTTCGTGCACGAGCGCCGGCAGTTCGGACAAAGCATCGGCGAGTTCCAGCTGATGCAGGGCAAGCTGGCCGACATGTACTCGACCTTCCAGGCCTGCCGCGCCTACGGCTACGCGGTGGCGCAGGCCTGCGACCGCGGCGACCACGCGCGCACGCTGCGCAAGGACGCCGCCGGCGTGATCCTCTACACCGCCGAGCGGGCGACCTGGATGGCCGGCGAGGCCATTCAAGCGCTGGGCGGCGTCGGCTACACCCACGACTACCCGACCGGCCGCCTGTGGCGCGACGCCAAGCTCTACGAGATCGGCGCCGGCACCTCCGAGATCCGCCGCATGCTGATCGGCCGCGAGCTGTTCAGCGAGACCTGCTGAGGACGTCGCCATGCAGGTGCTGCAGAGCAAGATCAATCCGCGCTCGGAAGACTTCCGGGCCAATGCGGCGCAGATGCGTGCGCTGGTCGACGATCTTCGCGCCAAGGCGGCGCAGGTGGCGCTCGGCGGCGGCGAGGCCGCGCGCGCGAAGCATGTGGCCCGCGGCAAGCTGCTGCCGCGCGAGCGCATCGACCACCTGCTCGACCCGGGCACGCCCTTCCTGGAGATCGGCCAGATGGCCGCCTTCGGGATGTACGGCGACGAGGCGCCCTCGGCCGGCATGATCGCCGGCATCGGCCGGGTCGAGGGCGTGGAGTGCGTGATCGTCGCCAACGACGCCACCGTCAAGGGCGGAACCTACTACCCGATGACGGTCAAGAAGCACCTGCGCGCGCAGGAGATCGCGCTGCAGAACCACCTGCCGTGCATCTACCTGGTCGATTCGGGGG
>JAUPTP010000436.1 GCA_030918015.1 Pseudomonadota bacterium | reverse complement strand
CCGCCGCGCGGGTCAGCGCCAGCGCATGCTCGCGCAGCAGCGTGATCAGTCCCTCGACGTCGACCGGCGTGCTCTGGCCGCGCAGGCGCGCCAGCATGCCCGGCCGCGCGGACGCGGCCTGCTCGGCCGCCAGGACCTGCGACCACAGCAGCGCGGCCTGCGTCTCGTGCGCATGCAGCGCCTGGCGCAGCGGACCGGCGCGCTCGAGCAGCGCCGCCAGCACGGCCGCGAGCAGCTGGCCGCACTCGTGCAGCGAACGCCGCCCCT
Organism: Pseudomonadota bacterium; assembly: GCA_030918015.1. GTDB lineage: Bacteria > Pseudomonadota > Gammaproteobacteria > Burkholderiales > Burkholderiaceae_C > Sphaerotilus. The sequence continues at coordinate 2,834 of JAUPTP010000436.1, read as the reverse complement.
CGCACCAGTCCGACCACAGCGTCGACTCGACCCGGTGGCGCACCACGACCGCCCGCCGGCGCAGCGCATGCTCGGGCAGGTCGAAGGCCGCCTCGACCCCCTGGCCCCGGAAGCGCTCCTTGAGGCCCTGCTCGAACAGCCGGCGCAGCTCGGTGGCCCGGCGGGCCGGGGCCACCAGCTCGATCAGCTGGCGGTAGTTCGCCTCGAGCGACTGCCATTCCGGCTCGACCGGCGGCAAGGGCACCTCGTCGCCGTCGATCTCGGGCAGCGGCGCGGCCAGCCGCAGGTGATCCTCGCCCAGACCCCACAGGGCCAGCAGCGGCTCGACCGGCTCGGCCGGCAGCGGCCGCGGATGGGTGACGAAGCCCAGCCCGGGCCGCCAGTGGTTGTAGCGCAGCTGCGCGAGCAGCCGCAGCAGCAGCTCGTGGCTGAGGTGAGTGCGCACAGCGACCAGGTCGGCGGCGCGCTCGGCCAGGCCGAAGGCGCCGAACTCGCCCGGCCGCGGCCCCGGCGTGGCCCGCGCCGGCGCGATCCACTCGGGCTCGCCGGCGATGCGGTGCAGGATCCAGTCGGCCACCCGCGCCTCGCGGGCCGCGGCCTCATGCGAGGGCAGGCCGCGCTCGTCGGCGCGCGCCGTCAGCAGGCACAGCTCGAACAGCCCGTCACGGGCGGCGACCTGCAGCTCGCGCAGCAGCGCATAGGCCTGGATCTCGGCCAGCGGAGCCGGACGCGGCCCGGCCGTGTCCACATCCGGCAGCAGCGCATGCAGCTGCACGGTGCAGCGCGCCGCCGGCGGATGCTGGCGCAGCAGCTGCAGCAGATCCGCCAGCAGGCCCGCGCCCGTCGCCCCGCCCAGCTGCACCACCAGATGGATCGTCAGCGCCGGATGGGCCTGGCGGGCCTGCAGCGCCTGGGAGACCGCGTCCAGCGCCAGCCGCACCCGGCTTTGCTCCTGGGCCAGCAGCAGCCGGCCCAGCCGGCGCGAGGGCCAGCCCGGCAGGCGCTGCGCCACCTGCGACAGCGGCGCGTCGAAGGCCCGCAGCGCCTGCAGCCGGGCCTCCCAGTCCGCCGGCTCCGGGCCCAGGCAGCCGCGCAGCTCGGCGCGGGTGCGCAGCAGCGCGTGCAAGGCGTCGTGGTCAGCCCCCAGCAGCAGGCGTCGGGATGGCGCAGGCAGCAGCGCGCTGCCCAGCAGCCGCCAGCCCAGGGCCTCGTCGCGCAGTTCCTTCGGATCGGCATCGATCAGCAGCGGCTCGATCACCGCCTTGCGGCCCGGTGGCTCCGGCCGGCATGCCAGCCGCCGGCCCAGGGCCTGCCATACCCGGACACCGGCTCCCCCGAGCCCGAGATACAGATGATTCATGTCAGCGTCGTATCCAGCAATGTCTTCTGGCCGAGGGCGGGAGCCCTGCCCTGCGGCCGGTCGATATGGTCCCGGCAAACCGCCGGTCCCCCACCCGCGGATTGCCCCGTCGCGCCCCCAGAATTGCGGGGTCATTCGCAGGAATTTTGCGTTATTTCCAATTCCGGATTGGCACTGTAAGTTGCGGGGATCACGACATCTGACACGAGTTGCAACAGCCACTGCCTACAATTCCACGATGAACGCCCCGAAGAACTTCGTCCATCTGCGCACCCACACCGAGTTTTCCGTGGTCGACGGCACGCTGCGGGTCGACGATGCGGTCCAGGCGGCCGCGAAGGACGGCCAGGTCGCGATGGCGATCACCGATCTCTCCAACCTGTTCGGCGGCATCAAGTTCTACAACGCCGCGCGCAAGAAGGGCGTGCAGCCGATCATCGGCGTCGACATCTGGCTCGAGCCCGACGGCCCGGCTGCGGCCGGCGAGGCGCGCCCGGCCACCCGGCTGCTGCTGCTGGTGCAGAGCCGCCAGGGCTACCTGAACCTGTCGGAGATCCTGTCGCGCGCGTGGATCACCAATGTCCAGCGCGGCAACCAGGCCTGGGTGAAGTGGGCGTGGCTGGAGGAGCTGGGCAGCGGGCTGATCGCGCTCTCCGGCGGCCTGATGGGCGCGGTCGGCCAGGCGCTGGCGATGGGCGACACGGCGCGCGCGCGCGATGTCGCGCAGCGGCTGGCGGCGGTCTTCCCCGGGCGCTTCTACCTCGAGCTGCAGCGCGCGCAGCTGCCCGGCCACGAGGCCCATGTGCGCGCCACCGTGCCGCTGGCGGCCCGGCTGGGCCTGCCGGTCGTCGCCACCCACCCGATCCAGTTCCTCGAGCCCGACGACTTCGACGCCCACGAGGCGCGGGTCTGCGTGGCCGACGGCGACACGCTGGCCAACCCCAAGCGCATCCGCCGCTTCAGCCGCGACCAGCATTTCAAGACGCAGGCCGAGATGGCCGCGCTCTTCGCCGACATTCCCAGCGCGATCGACAACACGGTCGAGATCGCGCGGCGCTGCAGCCTGACGCTGGTGCTGGGCAAGCCGCAGCTGCCGAACTTTCCCACGCCGCTGCTGGCCGACGGCACGGCCATGCCGATGGCCGACTACTTCCGCCAGCTCTCCTTCGAGGGCCTGGAAGATCGCCTGAAGCTGCTCTTCCCCGACCCGGCCAAGCGCGACGCCGAGCGCGCGCGCTATGTCGAGCGGCTGGAGTTCGAGCTGACGACCATCCTGAAGATGGGCTTTCCCGGCTACTTCCTGATCGTGTCGGACTTCATCCGCTGGGCCAAGGCCAACGGCTGCCCGGTGGGCCCGGGCCGGGGCTCGGGCGCGGGCTCGCTGGTGGCCTATGTGCTGTCGATCACCGACCTGGACCCGCTGCAGTACAACCTGCTGTTCGAGCGCTTCCTGAACCCCGAGCGGGTCTCGATG
>JAUPTP010000435.1 GCA_030918015.1 Pseudomonadota bacterium | reverse complement strand
ACGACATAGCCCGTCGCCACCTCGCCCTCGACGACCTCGCCGGGCCCGCTGATCGACACCAGGCAGGTGTCCTCCGCGCCCGGCGTGCCCGGGCCGCCGCCGCCGCCGCCGCCGACATCGTCGGTGATCGTGGTGGTGACCGCGCCGCGCTCCGGATCGGCCGCGATGGCCTCGAAGCCGCCGCCGGTGATCTCTCCGACCGTGATGGTGATGGTCTCGGCGCCTTCGGCCAGGGCGTCGTCCAGCGTCTTCAGGTCGAAGCTCGCGCTGCTCTGGCCGGCGGGGATGGTGACCGAGGTGACGGCCGAGTAGTCGCGGCCGTCGGTGGCGGTGCCGGTGTAGGCGAGCTGGACGGTGACGTCCGAGGCCGCGGGCTGGCTGAGGCGGACGGTGTAGCCCGTCGCCACCTCGCCCTCGACGACCTCGCCGGGCCCGCTGATCGACACCAGGCAGGTGTCCTCCGCGCCCGGCGTGCCCGGGCCGCCGCCGCCGCCGCCGCCGACATCGTCGGTGATCGTGGTGGTGACCGCGCCGCGCTCCGGATCGGCCGCGATGGCCTCGAAGCCGCCGCCGGTGATCTCTCCGACCGTGATGGTGACGGTCTCGGCGCCCTCGGCCAGGGCGTCGTCCAGCGTCTTCAGGTCGAAGCTCGCGCTGCTCTGGCCGGCGGGGACGGTGACCGAGGTGACGGCCGAGTAGTCGCGGCCGTCGGTGGCGGTGCCGGTGTAGGCGAGCTGGACGGTGACGTCCGAGGCCGCGGGCTGGCTGAGGCGGACGGTGTAGGTGCCGGACTCGCCCTCGGTGATGGTGCCTGAGGCCGGGCCGGTGATCGACACCAGGCCGGTGCCGGTGCCCGTGTGCTCCGGTGACGAGGCGGCGGGCGCCTCTTCGGTGGACAACGGGGCGAGGCCGCTGGACGGGTCGGCCAGCTCGATGTCGCTGGCGGGCGGGAGCCGGTCGTAGGCGAACTGATATTCCTGCGGCGAGATGACCTCGACGATGCGGTCGACGACCAGGGCGGCCCGCAGGCTGCCGTCTTCGGGGGTCAGGCCGGCGCCGGGCACGGCGTCGGGATCGCCTTGTTCCAGTCCGGCGATGACCCCGTCGAGCGCCTCCGGGGGGCGGACATTGGTGGCCACCCGGTCCTCGCCCAGGCTGATCTCGACGATGCCGTTCTGCCGCGTCAGCAGCACGTCGCCCGGGCGCACCACATCGCCGAGCTGCAGCGCCCGCGCGGAGCTGTCGTCCTGCCGCATCACCGCATCACCCCACAGCCCGGTCACCACGCCGGCCGGCAGGCGGTTCGGGACGTACTGGAGATTCAGGCGCGGCATGTCGTGCGCGCCGCCCGAAGCGGTCGGGGCGGAGTGGGGAACAGGAACGGGCATGGGAAGCCTTTCGACGATCGCGAAACGGGAAGCCGGATGCGAGGCGGGGCGCATCCATCGCCGATATCGGTGACGTCGGAAAGGCTCTTGAGACGGCGCGTGTCGCCGTCGGCGCCGGATCAGTCGACGGGCACGAATCGGTCCACTTCGTCGCTGATCAGGCCGTCGATGCCCAGCTCGAGCAGCGCGCCGGCGCGGCCGGGGTCGTTGACCGTGTAGGCCAGCACCCGCAGGCCGCCGCGCTGGATCTGGCGCAGCCGCTCCGGCGTGATCAGCGACTGCTCGAGCACCATCGCGCTGCAGCCCAGCCGCTCGGCGAGGTCGATGCAGTCGGGCCACAGCGTCTGCACCAGCAGGGCGCGCGGCACCTCGGGCGCCACCTCGCGGGCGGCGGCCAGCGCCTCGGGCAGGAAGGAGCTCAGCAGCGGCCAGATCGCCTGCTCGTCGTGCACGGCCTCGCCCCACAGGCGCCGCACGGCCTGGGCGACCAGGCGGCCGGTGCGCTCCTCGTCGCCGGGGGCCGACTTGAGCTCGAGGTCGAGCGCGTGGCCGTTGCGCAGGCAGAACGCGGCGATGCCGTCCAGGCTGGGCAGCGGCTCGCCGGCGAAGATGCGGCCATGCCAGCCGCCGGCATCGAGCAGCGACAGCTCGGACCAGTTCAGCTCGAGCGCGGCGCCCGCGGCATCGGTGGTGCGCTCCAGGGTGTCGTCATGCAGCAGGAAGGGCAGGCCGTCGGCGCTCAGCCGCACGTCGCACTCGAAGGCGCGCCAGCCCAGGCCCGCCCCGACGCGCAGGGCCGCCAGCGTGTTCTCCGGGGCCTGCCGCCCGGCCCCGCGGTGGGCGAACCACAGCGGGTAGGGCCAGGGGTGCGACGGGACGGGCAGGTCTTCGTCGGTCAGCGGGGGCTGCTCATCGGGTGCATTCATCGGGGTCCTCCATGCGGGTTCTTCCCTGGAGATTGCGCGGACACGATGTCGGGGTCAAGACGGCTTTTCGTGGCGGGCTGTCCACGCCGGTCGGAGAGGGGAAAGGACGTGTCGCGGCGGGAAAAACCACTGCTGCGGTAGGATTGCCGGTCCTGCGCGCGCCTCGCGCTGCTGCCTTCGCGGCCCCATGAACGCACCGCTTCCCCCCAATTCGATCCTCCAGTCTCCCGGTCAGGACCATGATCCTGCCCACGCCGAACCTCGCCTGCGCGAGATTCCGTACAACTACACCTCGTTCTCGGACCGCGAGATCATCATCCGCCTGCTGGGTGCGCGCGCCTGGGCGCTGGCCGACCAGCTGCGCGGCGAGCGCCGCACCGGCCGCTCCGCGCGCATGCTCTACGAGGTGCTGGGCGACATCTGGGTCGTGCAGCGCAACCCGTATCTGGAAGACGACCTGATCGACAACCCGAAGCGGCGCGAGAACCTCATCGAGGCCCTGCACCACCGCCTCGCCGAGGTCGAGAAGCGCCGCACGCCGGGCACCGACCCGGCGCGCGACGCGCTGGTGGGCGAGCTGATGGCGATGGCGCGCGGCGCGGTCGAGCGCTTCGCCGAGCGCTTCCGCCAGGTCCACGACCTGCGCCAGCGCACGAAGAAGGTGCTGGGCCGCCACACCCGCGCCGACAACCTGAAGTTCGACGGTCTGAGCCGCGTGGCCCATGTCACCGACGCCACCGACTGGCGGGTCGAGTACCCCTTCGTCGTGCTGACGCCCGACACCGAG
>JAUPTP010000434.1 GCA_030918015.1 Pseudomonadota bacterium | reverse complement strand
GCTGGGCCTTCATCGGTGCTGCGGCCGCGCTGGCCTGTGCGGAGCCGGTGTCGGTGCTGCTGACCGCGGCCTGCGGCGTGACCGGGCTGGGTCTGCTGCGCGGGCATTTCTGGGCCCGCACCGCCGCCGTGCTGCAGCTGCTGGCCCTGATCGCGCTGCAGCTGCTGCCCTTCGGGCCGCAGACCGGGCTGCTGGGGACCCTGCTGCCGGGCGCCATGCTGCTGCGGCTGATGTCGCCCGCGGTCAGTCGGCATCTGGCGATGCAGGCGCTGGCCCGTGCGGGCCACACCGCTCAGCGGCTGCGCGAGAGGTCGCCGTCGAGGTAATGCCAGCGGCCGTCGATGCGCTCGAATCGGCTGACTTCATGCAGACGGTGGGCGCGCCCGCCCAGCTTGCTGCGCGCGACGAATTCCACCGTGGCGTGATTGCCGTCCTGCTGCACATGGTGCTTCACCTCCAGCCCCAGCCAGCGCAGGCCGGGCTCGTTGGGCTCGATCGAGGCCGGCCGGGTGTCCGGATGCCAGCTCGCCAGCAGGTAGTCGAGCCGGTCGAGCACGAAGGCGCTGTAGCGCGAGCGCATCAGCGCCTCGGCGTCCGGCGCCTGGCCGGCCAGTTCGCCGGCGTGGTAGCGACCGCAGCAGGCCGCCAGAGGGTGGCCGCTGCCGCAGGGGCAGGGCTGGGCGTCGATGTCCTTCATCGGCCGGATTGTCGGTGATCGCCACGCCGGGCTGATACGCTGCGCATGCCGTTCTTCCGCGTGCCTGTCTGCTGCCATGATCTTTCTGCTTTCGCCCGCCAAGTCGCTCGACTACGAGACCCCGGTGCCCGCGGCCCTGCGGCCGACCGTGCCCCTGTTCACCGACGAGGCCGCCGCGCTGATCGAGCAGCTGCGCGGCCAGACGCCCGCGCAGCTGGCCACGCTGATGGCGCTGTCGGACAAGCTCGCCGCGCTCAATGTCGCCCGCTATGGCGCCTGGCAGCCCGAGGCCACGCCCGACAACAGCAAGCCGGCGGTGCTGGCCTTCGACGGCGATGTCTACGACGGCCTGCAGGCCGGCTCGCTCGACGCCGAGGCGCTGGCCTGGGCGCAGCAGCACCTGGTCATCCTGTCGGGCCTGTACGGCGTGCTGCGCCCGCTCGACGCGCTGCAGCCCTACCGGCTGGAGATGGGCACGCGCTGGCCCAACCCGCGCGGCCGCGATCTCTACGCCTGGTGGGGCGACCGCATCGCGCAGCACCTGAACGAGCGCCTGGCGGGTGATGCCGCGCCGGTGGTCGTCAACCTGGCCTCGCAGGAATACGCGAAGGCGGCGCTGCGCCCGGCGCTGCGGGCCCGGGTGGTCGACTGCGTGTTCGAGGACTGGAAGGCCGGCGCCTGGAAGATCATCAGCTTCCACGCCAAGCGCGCGCGCGGACTGATGATGCGCCACGCCATCGAACATCGCCTGGCCACGCCCGAGGCGCTGCGCGGCTTCGACCGCGATGGCTATGCGCATGCGCCGGAGGTCTCGACGCCGGACCGGCTGGTGTTCCGCCGCCGAGCCTGAGTGGCGGGCGGATGCTTTTCATCACACCTGGAAACAAAACGCCACGGATCGCTTGATATGGGGCAGTCCGAGGCCCCGGGCGAGACTGACAGAATCGCAGGATGACCACGCAGATGAGCACGCAGACGGCCACCCCCGAACTTCGCCAGTGGATTCTCGAGCAGGCCCGCGCCGGCCATGCGCCGGACGTGGTGCTGCAGGCGATGGTCCAGTCCGGCTGGGACGAGGAGGTCGCGCTCGAGGCGCTCGAGCAGACCCTGTCCGACTTCCTGTCCGACCGGAGCCGGGAGACGTCCGGCGGGCTGCCGCAGGCCGTGCCGGTGCCCGAGCCTCGGCTCGAGGGGCGCACGCAGCTGCGCCTGCCCGATGGCCACGAGGTCCGGGTGGTGCTGCAGATGCAGTCGCCGCGGGTCGTCGTCTTCGCCGGCTTCCTGTCCGACCAGGAGTGCGATGACCTGCGCGCGCTGGCCGCGCCCCGCCTGACCCGCTCCGAGACCGTCGACAACACCACCGGCGGCAGCGAGGTCAACGAGGCGCGCACCAGCGCGGGCATGTTCTTCGCCCGCGGCGAGACCGCCCTGGTCGAGCGCATCGAGCAGCGCATCTCCGCCCTGCTGCACTGGCCGGTCGAGAACGGCGAGGGCGTGCAGGTGCTGCACTATGGGCCGGGGGCCGAGTACAAGCCGCACTACGATTATTTCGATCCAGCGCAGCCGGGCGCGCCGAGCATCCTGCGCCGGGGCGGCCAGCGCGTCGGCACGCTGGTGATGTATCTCAACACGCCCGAGGCGGGCGGTGCCACCGTGTTCCCCGATGTCCGGCTGGAGGTCGCGCCGGTCAAGGGCCATGCGGTCTTCTTCAGCTATGACCGCGCTCACCCGGTCAGCCGCTCGCTGCATGGCGGCGCGCCGGTGATCGCCGGCGAGAAGTGGGTCGCCACCAAGTGGATGCGCGAGCGCCGCTTCGACTGAGCGGCGCGCGCCGTCTTTTCCCGTTTCTTTCCCTCGCACCCGACAGGAGACCTCCACCATGAAAATGCTGATCACCGCGCTGGCCGCGCTGCTGATGGCCACGGGCGTTCACGCCCAGACGGCTGCCCCTCTGAAGGCGGAGCAGGCGCTGGCCGCGCGCCAGGCCGCCCAGGCCGAGCGCCGTGCCGAGCTGCGCAAGGCGCGCACCGAGAAGGTGTCCAAGGCTCGTGCGGAGCGCGCCGCCGCCAAGGACGGCAAGACGGCCAAGGCCGCCAAGGCCGCTGATCGCAAGAAGGTGGCGCGCGCGGACAAGGCCGAGAAGGCGGCCAGGGTAGCCGCCAGCACCAGCGCCCGCGAGCGCCGTCAGGCTGCGGCGCGGGAGAAGGCCGCGGCGCGGGCCGAGCGGGTCAAGGCCGCTGTCGTGCTGAACGACGGTTCGCGGCCCTGAGTGGGGCTGGGCCGGGGTCAGCCGCCGCGGCTGCCGCCTCGGCCTGAGGTGCCCGCCGGGCGCTGCGGTGCTGCGGTGCCGGCGGCGCGAGCCGGTGCCGGACGGCCGCCGCCTTGCTGGCCTCGACCTGCAGGTCGGCCGCCC
>JAUPTP010000433.1 GCA_030918015.1 Pseudomonadota bacterium | reverse complement strand
AGCGGGCGATCGCGTCGCGGCGGCGTTTTCCCTTTCCGGTCGAGCGTCAGATCAAGGTCGAGGGCAGCCGCTGCGAGGAGTCCCACCGCTGCGGCGACCGCCATGTCCTGGTGCTCGAGAGCGGCGTCGGCGGGGCCTGCCGGCTCTGGGAGAGCTATTTCAGCTACCAGGACGGCAGCGGCCGCTGGAGCGCCTATGCGACCGCTGCCTGGGACCTGAAGTCGCTGGCGATGCGCCCCGAAGGCTGGACCTCGAGCGATGCCGCCGGCCTGCCGGTGCTGCCGCTGCTGCTGCGCGCCGAGGAGGTCGAGACCGGCGCGGTGCGCCATGCGCTGCGGGTGACCTTCCGCGACGCGGTGCTCGACCGGCGCCATGTCTGGCCGGCACGCCATGCCGCCGGCGCGCCGCGCTCGGGGGGCATCCCGTTCGGCGCGCTGCTGCGGCTGAGCTCGGACTTCGAGATCCCGTTCTGGTGGAACGAGCAGTCGCGCACCATCGCGCGGGCGATGCAGAAGTACGGCCTGTATGTCGCCGACATCGGCTCCGACTTCTTCGTCCAGGGCGACCCGGACGAGCGCTGGAGCCTGGTCACGATGATGACGCTGCGCCTGCTCAAGATGCAGCATTTCGAGTTCGTCGATCTGGGCGCGATCACCCGGCATCCGCGCTTCGATCCGGACTCCTTCGCGGCGAGCTGGTGAGCGCGGCGCCGGCGCCCGGCGGCTTGTCCTGCACAATCGGGCGCCAGGTGCACATGCACGCCTGATGCCCGACGATGGACCAGACGACGATCGACTTCTCTTCCCTTCCTCCCGCCACCCCGGCCGATGATGCGCTGACGCTGGCGCACTATGCCGAGCGGGCCTATCTCGAATATGCGCTGAGCGTCGTCAAGGGCCGCGCGCTGCCGGATGTCGGCGACGGCCAGAAGCCGGTGCAGCGGCGCATCCTCTACGCGATGCACCGCATGGGGCTGGCGACGCAGCGCGCCAGCAACGGCAGCACCGGCGGCGCGCGGCCGGTCAAGAGCGCGCGTGTCGTGGGCGACGTGCTCGGCCGCTTCCACCCGCACGGCGACACCGCCGCCTATGACGCGCTGGTGCGCATGGCGCAGGACTTCTCGCTGCGCTATCCGCTGATCGACGGCCAGGGCAACTTCGGCAGCCGCGACGGCGACGGCGCGGCGGCGATGCGCTACACCGAGGCGCGCCTGGCGCCGATCGCGCGGCTGCTGCTCGACGAGATCGACGAGGGCACGGTCGACTTCGTGCCCAACTACGACGGCTCGACCGAGGAGCCGCGCCAGCTGCCCTCGCGCCTGCCCTTCGTGCTGCTCAACGGCGCCAGCGGCATCGCCGTCGGCCTGGCCACCGAGGTGCCCAGCCACAACCTGCGCGAGGTCGCCGCCGCGGCGGTCGCGCTGATCCGCGACGAGCAGCTCAGCGACGACGCGCTGCACGCGCTGGTGCCCGGCCCGGACTATCCCGGCGGCGGCCAGATCATCAGCAGCGAGACCGAGATCCGCGAGGCCTACCGCACCGGGCGCGGCTCGCTGAAGGTGCGCGCGCGCTGGAAGATCGAGGACCTGGCCCGCGGCCAGTGGCAGCTGGTGGTCACCGAGCTGCCGCCGGGCACCAGCAGCCAGAAGGTGCTCGAAGAGATCGAGGAGCTGACCAATCCCAAGGTCAAGGCCGGCAAGAAGACGCTGACCCAGGAGCAGGCCCAGCTCAAGGCCAGCCTGCTGGCCGTGCTCGACGCGGTGCGCGACGAGTCGGGCAAGGAGGCCGCGGTGCGGCTGGTGTTCGAGCCCAAGAGCCGCACCGTCGAGCAGCAGGAGCTGATCACCGCGCTGCTCGCCCACACCAGCCTGGAGACCAGCGCCTCGGTCAACCTGACCATGGTCGGGCGCGACGGCCGGCCCACGCCCAAGAGCCTGCGCCAGATGCTGGTCGAGTGGATCGACTTCCGCCAGGCCACCGTCGCGCGGCGCAGCCGCCACCGCCTGGACAAGGTCGAGGACCGCATCCACGTGCTGGAAGGCCGCCAGCTGGTGCTGCTGAACATCGACGAGGTGATCCGCATCATCCGCGAGAGCGACGAGCCCAAGGCCGCGCTGATCGCCCGCTTCAACCTGTCGGACCGCCAGGCCGAGGACATCCTCGAGATCCGGCTGCGCCAGCTCGCCCGTCTGGAGGCGATCAAGATCGAGCAGGAGCTCGCCGCGCTGCGCATCGATCGCGACAGGCTGCAGGAGATCCTGGGCAGTCCGGCCGCGCTCAAGCGCCTGCTGATCAAGGAGATCGAGGCCGATGTCAAGGCCCATGGCGACGAGCGCCGCACGCTGATCCAGGCCGAGAAGCGGGCGGTGGCCGAGATCAAGGTGGTCGACGAGCCGGTGACCGTCATCGTCAGCGCCAAGGGCTGGGTGCGCACGATGAAGGGCCACGACGTCGACGCGGCCACGCTGCAGTTCAAGACCGGCGACAGCCTCTACGGCACCTTCGCCTGCCGCAGCGTCGACACGCTGCTGGTCTTCGGCTCGCCGGCCGGTGGTGACGGCCGCGTCTACAGCGTGGCCGTGGCCGGCCTGCCCGGCGGCCGTGGCGACGGTGTGCCGGTCACCAGCCTGATCGATCTGGCGCCCGGCACCCAACCCGCCCACTACTGGACCGGCGCGGCCGATACCACGCTGCTGCTGGCCAACACCGGCGGCTTCGGCCTGCTGGCCAAGGCCGGCGACATGCACGGCCGCAACAAGGCCGGCAAGGCCTTCCTGACGCTGGGCGACGCCGACCGGCTGCTGCCGCCGTCGGTGGTGGCGGCCACGCACCGCCAGGTCGCCTGCCTGGCCTTCGACGGCCGGCTGCTGGTCTACAGCCTGGACGAGCTCAAGCTGCAGCCCAACGGCGGCAAGGGCCTGACCCTGATGGACGTCGACGAGAGCTGCCCGCTGGTGGCCGTGGCCACCTTCACCGACGCGCTGCGCGTCGAGGGTCTGGGCCGCGGCGGCAAGGCCAAGGACGAGACGCTGAAGACCGGTGCTCTGGCCGCCTACCTCGGCAAGCGGGCGCGCCGCGGCCAGAAGCTCGACGGCTTCCCGAAGCCGCTGCGG
>JAUPTP010000432.1 GCA_030918015.1 Pseudomonadota bacterium | reverse complement strand
AGGGCGAGCAGGGCGCCAAGGACGCCGGCAAGATGCGCGCCGAAGGCAAGGACTACGTCGTCAAGGATGGCGACGTGATGAACTTCCTCTTCAACGTCTGACGACGAACCGAGAACGGCAGCATCCGGCATGACTTGTGCTATGATTCGGAGGAAATGCTGCCGTTCCGCTTACCTCAGCAGCATTTCGTCGCACGGCATGCCCTCAGGGGCGTCGCGTCCTCGGCGGACCGGTCAGCACGATGATCGGCCTGCCTTTCCAGGCAAGCTCCGTCTGGTACATCGAATTCCGACTTCTGCCGGCTCCCTCCCGGGACCGACGTGACTCGGGATCCCGACCTGCCCTCGTCGGGCAGTCCTGCCGAACGTTCCAGGCAGTATCGCGTCGCCAGCCCCGGCTGCGGCGCCTGTTTCTTGATTCCATCTTCTCCTGACCTTCTCAGGGTGGGCCGGTTCCTCCTGTCCTCCACTGCCCGACGTACCGACTGTGGTCGATACGCGGCATCCCTTTCCATTCGCAGCGGCCACGGCAAGGGGTCCCACGACCGGGTCTTCCGCTTCGTCCCGCTGTTCCCGACATCCGAGGCCGCCTCGCAGTACGCGATGGATCAGGGCCTGGGATACCTCCACCAACCCGCGCTGCCGGCCTGAACGATTCAGGACGGGGCGCCACTGCACAGGAATTCTGCTCATGGCCAAGGAAGAACTCATCGAAATGCGCGGCGAGGTCGAGGAAGTGCTGCCCGACTCCCGCTTCCGCGTGAAGCTCGAGAACGGGCACAGCCTCATTGCCTACACCGGCGGCAAGATGCGCAAGCACCACATCCGCATCCTGGCGGGTGACAAGGTCTCGCTCGAGCTGTCGCCCTACGACCTGAACAAGGGTCGCATCACCTTCCGTCATCTGGAGCAACGCTCCGGTGGCGCGCCGGCCCCGCGTCGGCGCTTCTGATCCCCTGGCCTGACCGCCGGCAGAGGCCGGCGGCGGGCCTGGATCGCCTGGCGCCTGCGGCAGGCACGTCACATTCCGCGGCATTTCTGGAAAGGTCCATCATGGACAACAAGCTCTACGTCGGCAATCTGCCCTACACGATGCGCGACGAAGATCTGCGCGAGCATTTCGCCCGTTTCGGCGAGGTCGCCTCTGCCAAGGTCATGACTGACCGCGAGACCGGTCGGTCGAAGGGCTTTGCCTTCGTCGAGATGGGTTCGGGCGAAGAAGCCCGCAGCGCCATCACCGGCATGCACGGCCAGTCCTTCGGCGGCCGCGCCCTGGTGGTGAACGAGGCCCGTCCTCGCGAGCCGCGTCCGGCCGGCGGCTTCGGCGGCGGCGGCTTCGGCGGCGGCAACCGTCGCAGCTACTGATCCGGCGGCGCGACAGCGCCCCGGATGCCCGGCTATCAGACCCGGCAGCAGCAGGTCGCCATCCGTGGCGCCGACAGTCTGCTGATCCGGTCGCTGCTGGATCGCCAGCAGTACGCCGATCCCGCGGGCCAGGCCGAGGCCGCGGGTTTCTCCTCCGCCACCTGGCCGCTGTTCGGCATGCTCTGGCCTTCGGGCCTGCAGCTGGCGGCCCACATGGCGGCCCGACCGCTGAAGGCCGGCGAGCGCATTCTCGAGGTCGGCTGCGGCCTGGCGCTGGCCAGCCTGGTCTGCCACCGGCGTGGCATCGACATCACCGCCTCCGATGCGCACCCGCTGGCGCGGGGCTTCCTGCTCGACAACGTCCTGCTCAACGCGCTGCCACCGCTGGCCTACCGGCACGGCAACTGGGCGGAGCCGGTCGACACGCGGCAGGATGAAGCGGCCGCGCCGGGGGTGGAGGGGCGCTTCGACGTCATCATGGGCAGCGATGTGCTCTACGAGCGCGACGATCACGGCCATCTGGCCGGCTTCGTCGCCCGGCACGCGATGCCCGATGCCGAGGTGCTGATCGTCGACCCGGACCGCGGCAACCGGCCCGCCTTCACCCGGCGGATGGACCGGCTGGGGTTCGATCTTCACCAGACCGCCTTGCGCACCCCCGAGGCCGACGGCCTGCCCTACCGCGGTCGGCTGCTGCGCTATGTGCGCAGCGCCCCCTGAGCGGCCGACGAAGAGAGCCGCCTGCCCCGATCCGATCGCGGCAGGCGCGCCAGCTTGACCGCCGTCCTTGCGATGCCCGGTGATGCTGAAGAGCCGGCGTTGCGGCGGGATTAACGCGGATTCAACCGCTCAGGATCCTGGGACACTGGACCATGGGCAAAAGCGATGGCATCGCCCCGCCTGTGCGGACAATTCAAGGGCAGGTCGGCATCGTGGATTCATTGAGCAGCATCGGCATTCTGGGCAACGTGTTCGGCAGCATCGCCATTCCGGCTGTTCTGCTGCTGGGGGTCGCCCGCCTCACGGCGCATCTGCGGGGGCAGCGGCAAGAGGCCGAGTCCACGCGCCAGCTGATGAAGGCTCAGGCGGACGCGCTCGAGGAGCAGGCCAAGGCGCTGAAGAAGCACGAGATGGCCTCGATCGCGCAGACGCAGCTGGCGGCCCAGAACGCGGTCATCAGCGTGATCTCGTCCAAGATCAGTCACGAGATGGAGATGATCTCCTTCTACGCGGGTCAGCTGGGTCGCGTGGCGGATCGGCCGCGCGGTGATGGGCGCAGTCTGGCGCTGTCCGAGGTGCCTGTCGGGCCGGATGGCAGCACGATCACGCCGGACGAGATTCGTCGCCGGCTGCGCGAGTGCGGCGAGCGCCTCCAGCACCATCGGGACGAGCTCGACGAGGCGCGTGACCTGGCGGTCGAGATTTCCCTGATGCTGATGAGCTTCTACGAGAAGCGCTGAGGGCGCTCGGGCCGCCGCACGCTCTGTCATGTTTCGGGTTGTGTCATCGGGTGGCCGTTCAGGGCTTGTTGACTAGACTTGTCTCCCCATCGGGATCGAAGAATCCCGCACGCTGCTGCGCCTGACATGCGGCAGCCGACCGCAGCAGGGGAGATGCGGTGCGATGACCACACCACCTTCGGCAGCCGCCACGCTGCCCACCTACGACCGCTTCATCGAGCCGCTGCTGCGCTTTCTGGCCAGCCGGCCGGAGGGCGCGCCCGCCCGCGAGGCGCACGAGGCGGCGGCC
>JAUPTP010000431.1 GCA_030918015.1 Pseudomonadota bacterium | reverse complement strand
CCCGCGCGCGGTGGACCTCGACGGTGCGCACGCTGATGTCGAGCTCGTCGGCGATCTGCTTGTTGGCCCGGCCGGCGATGACCAGGCGCATCACCTCCTGCTCGCGCTCGGTCAGCTCGGAGAGGTGACGGCGCAGGCCCTCGCGCTCGTGGCGCTGCGCCAGCGCCTCGGCGCTGCGCGCCAGCGCCTCGACCACCCGGTCGACCAGCGCGTTGTCCGAGAAGGGCTTCTCGACGAAGTCGAAGGCGCCGCGCTTGACCGCCATCACCGCGGTGGCCACATCGGCGTGTCCGGTCAGGAAGATCACCGGCATCAGACCGAGCCAGCCGTGCTCGATCAGGCGCTCGAACAGCGCCATGCCGTTCATGCCGGGCATGCGCATGTCCAGCAGCAGGCAGGCGGGCGCGTCGGGCCTCACGTCGCCGCGCTCGGCCGCGGCCCAGAAGTCGTCGGCCGAGGCGAAGGCCCGCGGCAGCAGCCGGCGCGAGCGCAGCAGCCACGACAGGGCATCGCGCAGCACCTCCTCGTCATCGACGACGAAGACGGTGCCGCTGGTGTGCTGGACGCGTGCGCTGTGGGTCATGACTCAGACAGGGACGAGGGGGGCACCGCCGGCGCCGAAGCGGGAAGGGTAAACCGGAACACCGTGCCCCGACCATCGGGTCCGGCCTCGAAGTCGAGCGCGCCGCCGTGCTGCTCGACCACCGTGCGGCACATCGCCAGGCCGATGCCCATGCCCTCGGGCTTGGTGGTGAAGAAGGGCGTGAAGATCTGGCGCGCGATCTCCTCGGGGATGCCGGGGCCGTGGTCGACGATGCGCAGCTCCACCCAGCGCTCGCCTTGCGGCCGCACCTCCAGGTGCAGCGCCCGCTCGCCCGGCGCGACGGCGGCGTCCTCCATCGCCTGGATGCCGTTGCGCGCCAGGTTCAGCAGCACCTGCTCGACCATCGTGCGGTCGCACGACACCCGCGGCGGCGGCTCGGGAATGTCGATCTCGATGCGGGTATGGCTGCGTCGCGCGGCCAGGCGCACCAGCGGCAGCACCGCCTCGATCAGCTCGGTGGTGCGCACGTTCTCGCGCAGCCGCTCGCGCCGGCGCACGAACTGGTGCACGCTGCGGATGACCCGCCCGGCACGCTCGGCCTGCTCGGCCATGCGCACCATCGCCTGGCGGATCATCAGCTGCGTCTCCAGGTCGGCGGGCGGCTCGTCCTCGGTGGCGGGCATCAGGTTCAGCGAGCCGGTGGCGTAGCTGGCGATCGCCGCCAGCGGCTGGTTGAGCTCGTGGCTGAGCAGCGTGGCCATCTCGCCCATCGTCGCCAGCCGGGCCGCGGCCTGCAGCTTGTCCTGCTGCTGGCGCGAGAGCTCCTCGATGCGGCGCTGCGCGCTCACGTCCAGCACCGTGCTCATCCAGCCGCTGCGCCGGCCGCGCGCGTCCACCAGCGGCGCCTCGAAGATCAGCACCGGGAAGCGCTCGCCGCCGCGGCGCATGAACAGCGTCTCGTGGCCTTCGCGCGGGGGCGTGTCGCCGGCGTTGCGCTCGGCCTGGCGGCGGGTGTAGGTCTCGACCATTTCCGGCGGCCAGTAGGGCGGCACCGTCGCCTCGAGCAGCTCCTCGGCGCTGAAGCCGACCATCTGGCAGAAGGCGGCGTTCACATGCGTGATGCGGCCGTCCGAGGAGCGCGCGCGCAGGCCGGTGACCAGGGAATCCTCCATCGCCTTGCGGAAGGCCAGCGCCTCGGCCAGTGCCTGCTCGGCGGCGGTGCGCCGGCGCACGTCGTGCAGCAGCACCACCAGCACGCCGCTGAGCGCGGCCGACAGCATCACCACCAGCGCCGCGCTCAGGTTCGGGATCAGCGGCGGGCGCCCGCCCAGGTTGTCCAGCCGCAGCAGCACCGTGAACCCCGAAAGGTCCACCAGCCGCTCCGCCATGAAGACCCCCGCGCCGCGCCGCGCGCCGGTGCGCGCCAGCCGGGTGCCGTCGGATTCGACCAGCAGCACCTCGTGGCGCCGGGTCACCTCGGCCGCCACCGCCTCGCGCAGCAGGTCCTGCAGGGCCACCGTCCCGATCACCGTGGTGTCCGCGCGGCCCTCGACCGATTGCGGCACGCACAGGTCCACCACCTCCAGCCCCAGGCCAGCGGCCGAGGGCAGGAAATAGCTGCGCGAGAAGGCCGGCGCGGACAGGCGCCGGGCCGTGGTGCAGGCGATCTCGGCGTCGACCGACATCGCGCTGCGCGGGATGGTGCTGAACTGCTGCGGATAGGTGGGCGAGCGCACCACGTCGACCACCGCGAAGCGCGCGTCGCGCCGCTCGATGCGGATGATCTCCGGGCTGGCGCGCAGCACGGTTTCGGCCTGCTGGTGCCAGGCGTCGGCATCGCCCGTCTGCCAGAGCAGGCGCTGCAGGGCCTGCATGTCGTCGCCCAGGCGCTGGCGCACGTCGGCGGCTGCCGCCTGGGCCGCGGCGTCGGTCGACTCCTGGACCTGCGTCTGCTCGTGCTGCCAGGTCATCCACAGCAGCGCGGCCAGCACCAGCGCGACCAGCGCGACCAGCGCCACCCACAGCGGCGTGCCGCGCCAGCGTCGCGACAGTCCGAAGATCATCGATTGCGGGTCGGGCAGCGGCATGTCGGACATGATCGCAGTATTCCCATCCCGAGGCGGGGGGAGGCTACGCAGTTCCTCGGATGAGCGGACCCGGGCCCGGCGCGCATCATGGCGAGCCGCGCGCAACCGCGCCCGCTGCGATGACGCAGCCATGCGCCGCGTGCATGGCCTCATGCGATGGCCGGACTGATGGATGCGCGCACGATGCCGATGCGCTTCCTACAATCGCCAGCCGCCCCGGCTCGCCCGACTCTTCCAACGCGGACACCGCCCATGACCATTTCCGAACAGAAACAAGCCGAACTGCGCCGCGCCGCCCTCGAGTACCACGAGTTTCCGACGCCCGGCAAGATCGCCGTCACCCCGACCAAGCAGCTGGTCAACCAGCGTGACCTGGCGCTGGCCTATTCGCCGGGGGTGGCCGCGGCTTGCGAGGAGATCGTCGACGATCCGGCCAACGCCTTCCGCTACACCAGCCGCGGCAACCTGGTGGCCGTGGTCACCAACG
>JAUPTP010000430.1 GCA_030918015.1 Pseudomonadota bacterium | reverse complement strand
CGGGGCGGGCTCCCGCCGGCGCCGGAGCTGAAGGAGTCGGTGAAACGAGCGGGTTTCCGGCGGCCGCGACCCGGATTTCGTGGGGGGCTGGAGTCCGGCCGGGGGATGGCGGGTCCAGGGGGGCGCCCGGAGCATCGCCGGCATCGCGCTTTCGCTCACCTTGCCGCCATGACCCTGTCCGACCTGCGCCGCCTGCTGCTGTCCGTCCTGCTCGGCGGGCTTGTGATGTGGCTGATGACCCTGGTGCATCTTGACCTGCCCGCGCCGCCGCCGGCGTCGGCCGCGGTGACCGACTCGCTGCCCGAGCAGGCCCGGGCCGAGCGGCTGCAGGCGGAAGGGCGGGCGCTCTGGCAGGGCGCGTGGGCGATGCAGGCCCGGCTGGAGGGCAGCCGTCGCGGGCTCGAGGGCCAGGCCTCGCGTTGCGTGCGCTGCCATGGCGGCACGGCGCTGCCGCGGGCGCTGCTGCGCCAGGTCGACGGCGAGGCCGGCCTGTGCCGGCTGCTGCGCGAGGGCCGCCGCGCCGATGGACGCACCGTGTCCGACATGATGCCGCGCTATGACGCCGCCGAGGCCGATTGCGCCGCGCTCTGGGCTCATCTGACCGTCTCGGAAGCGCCCTGAGACCGCCGCCCCACCCGAGCGGACGCGTGCCGCGTCCATACCACATGCGCCGACCTGGCCGATACTTGGTACCGCTCATGCGAAAGTAAATGCATCCGTCATCACCATTTCAGTCCCCTGTCACTAACAGGGTTTATCGACGAGAAGATGACCGAATTGGTACTTGGAGTCCCCATGGATGCTGTTACATTTCCACAAGTCTCTGCGGGCTGGGATCGTGATTTTCTTAGCAGAATCATCACTCAAGTTCAAAGTCGATCTGCCGACGCGATGTGGAGTCGCTAGCCTTGCCGCCATGCCGATCCTGGCGGATGGCGGGCGCTCCGACGGAGTGAAAGTCCCCTTTGGGGAGTTTCAGGCGCGGCGTGCGATCCAGGGTTTCTTCCCTTGATCTTTCGGGTGATTCCGGTCAGGGATCCCGGTGGAGACGGCTATTCATGACGATTCATCCTTGCGCTCGCTGCGGAGCGCACGGCGTTTCCTGCGCCGTGCCTCGCCGGGCAAGAGGCGGTCTCGCCGTGGATTCGTGGTCCTTCGAATCAGTTCAGCAAAAACACAACCAAGGCTGCCCCCATGCTGGCGAACCTTTGCGGCGTGCGCCGTTCTCTCTCGTCATGCCTCTGGCATGGCCTGCTGCTGCTGACGGTGTTTCTTTGCGCGACCCTGCCGGCACGGGCGGCCGCCTTCACCTGGGACTGGTCCACCTCCACCTGCACCGGCTCGACCGATGGCTGCCTGACCAACGGGGTGCGCCGCTTCCCCAACATCGGCAGCGGCACGAATCTGCGCGACATCCTGGTGACGGTGGTGTCTTCCACCGGCGGGGCGACGCCGGCCACGGCGCGGGGCTACACCACGGGGTCGCAGGCCTTCCTGGCGGGCGAGGTGCAGGGATCGACCACCGCCGGGGCGCGCTCGCAGGTCCGCTTCCGGCTGACCTTCGTGTCGCCGGGCACCTCCACGCCGCTGGCGCTGCCGGTGCCGGTCTACATGACCAGCCTGGACACCGACGGCGAGCAGTACGACGCCTCGGGGGGCATCCGCGAGCGCATCGAGTTCCACGGCGCGCCGATGGCCTTGATGCCGGGCGGCAACCTGGAGGTCGGCACCAGCCTGGACGGCGGGCAGGCCTACCACCCGGGGGTCTGCGCCAGCGCCGTCGCCTCGGGCTGCACCTCCTACGGGCTCGGCGGCTACGTGAGCTATCCCGGCCTGAGCAACACGACGACGGACGTGCAGGTGACGGCGATCTATCCGGCCGGCCTGTCGAGCCTGGAGTTCAGCTTCGGCACCGAGGTGTCCGCGGCCGGCAACGGCGGCGTGACCGAGTCGCGCCTGTACGGCCTCACGGTCGGCATCCCCGACCCGGATGTGCAGCCGGCGTTCTCGAACCTGCCCGCCGTCGTGCGCCCGGGCCAGACCTACACCAACCTCACGCTCACCTGCAGCGCGCCGGGGGCCACGGTCGAGGCGCTGTCGACCACCTGTGCGCCGACGGTCTCCGCCGGCACCATCAGCGCGCTGAGCTGCACCCCGGCGGTGCCCGCGACGCTGGCCATCGGGGCCTCGATCGTCTGCACGTTCAGCTACACGGCGCCGGGCACGCTGGGCGGCACGGATGAGGCGACCACGCAGGTCACCTTCACCGGCTCGACCGGCTCGATCAGCGACATCAACAAGACGAACGACGTGGTCGCCGCGACGGCGGCCCTGCTCGATGCGATCGACGAGAGCCGCACCGTGCCGTATGGCACCGGCGCGGCGCTGAACGTGCTGAGCAACGACACCCGCGGCAGCAGTGCGGTCACGCTGGCCAGCGCCTCGTTGGCGGTGATCGGCAGCCCGACCGCGGGCTCGAGCTTCGATGCCTCGACGGGCGCGTTCAGCGTGCCGGCCAGCGCGGCGCCGGGGGTCTACACCGTGAGCTACCAGCTGTGCGCCAACCCGGCCGTCGTGCCGGCCGTGTGCGACACCGCGACCGCCACGATCACCGTGGAGGCGCCGGCCGCCGCGCCGGTGGCCGATCTCGCGCCGGTCTTCAGCGGCCTGCCGACGGTGGTGGCGCCGGGCCAGACCTACACCAGCCTGACGCTGACCTGCACCAATGCGGCCGGCTTCTCGACCGCCGAGTCGCCGAGCTGCGTGCCGTCGGCGTCGGCGGGCAGCGTGTCCTCGGTGGCGTGCACGCCGTCGGGGGCGACGACGCTGGCCGCGGGCGCGGCGATCGTCTGCACCTTCAGCTACACCGCGCCGGGCACCCAGGGCGGCGCGGACGAGCCGACGACGGCCATCACCTTCACCGGCACCACCGGCGCCAACAACGACGCCAACGCGGTCAACAACACCACCACCGTGGCGGCGACGATGCTGGACGCGGTCGACGATGCGGTCGCGCGCACGCCGGGGTCCGCCGGCCAGACCAGTTCGGTCAACAGCAACGACCAGTGGCCGGCCGGTGCCACGGCCTCGCGCACGGGCGGCACCTGCGCCAATGCCTCGGTCTCGGCCGCGGGCCTG
>JAUPTP010000020.1 GCA_030918015.1 Pseudomonadota bacterium | reverse complement strand
CTGCGGGTCACGCTGCGGCCGCCGCCGCGCTGGTGCGACCCGCAGGCCGACCGCAGCGAGCCGCAGCTGCCGATCGTCAACGCCGCCGACCAGCGCGAGGCCGACCAGCTGCTGCTGACCACCGTGCTGCGCGACGGGCCGGACCGGGCGCGGGTGGTGCGCTTCAGCGCGGCGCAGAAGCGCGCCGCGCAGCTGATCGCCACCGGCCTGGAGGTGCCGCACGGGGCGATGGCGCAGCTCGACCAGGTGCTGCGCGGCCTGGGCGCGCATTTCCGCATCCACAGCGACAGCGCAGGTGCCGGCACGGCCGGTGCGGACGGCGCCGCGCCTGCGCAGGAAGTCGAGGCCGAGACCCGGCTGCGCGCCGAGCTCACGCCCGAGGGTGACGGGCTGGCGCTGCGCCTGGCGGTGGCCCCGCTGGGCACCGAGGGGCCGCGGCTCGAGCCCGGTCAGGGCCGGGTGCGGCTGATCGCCACGTCGAGCGGCGGCACGCCACGCGCGACGCGGCGCGACCTGGCGCGCGAGCGCGATCACCTGGAGCGGGTGCTGGAGGCCTGCCCGATGCTCGAGCCGCTGCACGACGGGGCGCCGGCGCGCTGGTCGGTGGCCGAGCCCGAGCTGGCGCTGGCGCTGCTCGAGCGGCTGCCCACGCTGCAGGCCATCGAGGCGCTGGACTGGCCGCGCGGCCGCCCGATGCAGGTCGACAGCGCCGGGCTCCAGCAGCTCAAGGTGCGGGTGCGCAGCGGCCAGGACTGGCTGGGGCTGGACGGCGGCATCGAGATCGACGAGCAGCTGGTCTTCAGCCTCGGACGGCTGCTCGACTGGAGCCGCACGCGGCGCAGCCGCTTCGTGCCGATGGGCGACGGCCGCTATCTGGCGCTGACCGAGGCGCTGCGCGGCCGGCTCGAGGAGATGGCCGGGGTGGCCGAGATCCGCCAGGACGCCGCACGGCTGACGCCGCTGGCCGCGCCGTGGCTGGAACAGACGCTCGAGGGCTGCCGGCTCGAGACCGATGCGCGCTTTCGCGAGCGCATCGAGCGGCTGGCGCAGCTCGAGCGCCAGGTGCCGCGCCTGCCGGCCACGCTGCAGGCCGAGCTGCGGCCCTACCAGCAGGACGGCTTCGAGTGGGCGATGCGCCGCGCCGGCGCCGGTCTGGGCGCGATCCTGGCCGACGACATGGGCCTGGGCAAGACGCTGCAGGCGCTGGCGGTGCTGCTGGCGCGCGGGCGCGGCGGCGCGGCGCTGGTGGTGGCGCCGACCTCGCTGATCGGCAACTGGCTGGCCGAGGCGCACCGCTTCGCGCCGGCGCTGCGCCTGAGCGACTTCGGCGCGACGCCACCGGCCGAGCGCGAGGCGCTGCGCACGGCCGCCGGCCCGAACGAGGTGCTGCTGGTGTCGTACACGCTGCTGCAGCTCGACGCCGAGGGCTTCGCCGGCCGCGACTGGCACACGCTGGTGCTCGACGAGGCGCAGGCGGTCAAGAACGCCGCGGCACGGCGCAGCCAGGCGGTGCATGCGCTGCGCGCGGACTTCCGGCTGGCGCTCTCAGGCACGCCGATCGAGAACCGGCTGGCCGAGCTGTGGTCGATCATGCAGATCTGCAATCCGGGCCTGCTGGGCACGCAGGCGCAGTTCGCCGAGCGCTTCGCGGTGCCGATCGAGCGCGACCGCCACCGCGGCCGCCAGCGCACGCTGCGCCGGCTGGTCGGGCCCTTCATCCTGCGCCGCACCAAGTCGCAGGTGCTCGAAGACCTGCCGCCCCTCACCGAGCGGGTCCTGACGGTCGAGGCCGAGCCGGCCGAGCAGGCGCACTACGAGGCGCTGCGCCGCCAGGCGCTGAAGGAGGCCGAGGCGGCGCTGCAGGGCGACGCCGGCAGCGGCTCCGCCCAGCTCCACCTGCTCGCGCAGCTGACCCGGCTGCGCCGCGCCGCCTGCGATCCGCGCCTGGTCACGCCGGAGCTGTCGCTGGCCGGCGCCAAGGTGCGCGCCTTCGGCGAGCTGGCGCGCGAGCTGGCCGCCAACGGCCACCGCACGCTGGTCTTCAGCCAGTTCGTCGACTTCCTGCAGCTGCTGCGCGCCACGCTCGACGAGGCGGGGCTGAGCCATCAGTACCTGGATGGCGCGACACCCGCGGCCGAGCGCAGCCGCCGCGTCGCCGCCTTCCAGGACGGCGAGGGCGACTTCTTCCTGATCAGCCTGAAGGCCGGCGGCTTCGGCCTGAACCTGACCGCCGCCGACGATGTGGTGATCGCCGATCCGTGGTGGAACCCGGCCGCCGAGGACCAGGCCTCGGGCCGCGCGCACCGCATCGGCCAGCAGCGGCCGGTCACCGTCTACCGGCTGGTGCGCCAGGGCACGCTGGAGGAGCGCATCGTCGCGCTGCACCACGACAAGCGCGAGCTGGCCGCGCAGGTGCTCGACGGCGGCGACGACCCGGCCCTGGCCCCGCTGGCGCCGCAGGAGCTGCTCGCGCTGATGCGCGGCGACGATCCGACCTGACCCGCCCGCGATCAGGCGATGCGCTGCTGCAGCGCCCGGGCGATGCGCTGCAGGTCGACCACCTGCAGCATGCGCCTGACCTCGGCCTCGCCAACCTGCGCGAGCTGGCGCGAATGCACCGCCTGGGCCAGCGCGTCGCGCGCGTCGCCCATCGCAGGCAGCGCGGGCTCCCAGTCGGCCGGCTCGATGCTGCGCAGCATCGGCACCGCGAAACCGATCTGCTCGTCGCCCTCGGCCTCGACCACCAGCACGCTCACCGCGGGCGTGACCGCCGGCGGCGGCAGGCCATGCAGCCGGCTCAGGCACAGCACCGGGATGGAGCGGCCCCGGTGGGCGACCAGCCCGAGCATCGCGCCGCCGATCTCGAAGGAGGCCAGCTCGCAGCCGAAGGGCAGGATCTCGCGGATCTGGCCGATCGGCGTGGCCACCTCGCGCCCCAGCTCATAGGTCACCATCGCACGCTGGCCCACCCCGGCCGCCAGCCGCTGCGCGGAATCAGCACGGCGCCCCCCGCCCAGCGCCGCCACCGGCCGGACACTGGCGGCCAGCGCCTGCAGCGAGGGCTCGGCCAGCAGGCCCTCGGGCCGCAGCACCAGGAACTGGTGCGTCGTGGGCGACAGCAGCGCCCGCACGTCCTGCGGCAAGCCGTGCACCGCCAGCGCCCCGTCGAACAGGTCCTGACGCGGCAGCGCGAAGGCGGGCACCGGCAGCACCTCGTCGGGCCCGACGCGCACCACATCGAGCACCCGCTCGATCAGCATGGCCACCAGCCCGGACTCCAGCCGCACCAGGAAGGCCGGGCAACCGACGCCGCCCTGCGGCAGGCGGCCCAGCCGGCACAGCGACAGCAGGTCGACCACCGGCACCTCCTCGCCCGCATGCTCGAGCACGCCGACGCAGGCACCACCGCCCTGCGCCAGCACCGAGGGCAGGATCTGGGGCGCCGGCAGCGTCGCATGCACCGCCATCGCCGGCAGCGCCAGCGGCACCGCGCCGCACAGGGTGAGCATCATCGGCTGCCCCGGCGCCAGGGCCTGCCCCTGCCCCTGCCCCTGATGGGCGGCGGTCTGCTGGCGGTGCGGCTCGGGGTCCTCGGTGCGCGGCAGCCCGGGCAGCGCCAGCAAGGCCCGCGGCGACAGCACGCTCACCAGCTCACGGCTGTCGCCCCGGCGCAGGCTGCCGGCCAGCAGCGCGGCCATCGGCGTCTCGCCCTGGCTGCGGTTCAGGCGCGACTCCTGGCTGCGGAACACGCCGGTCACGCCCTCGCACAGCAGGCCCAGGATCTGCCCGGCCTCGACCACCAGCACCACGCAGGGCCAGTCGACCGGTCGCACCTCCAGGCCCACCCGCACCCGCAGGTCCAGCACCGGCACCAGCACGCCGCGCAGATCGATCGCGCCCAGCAGGCCCTCGGCCCGCACCGGCAGGCGCTCGACCTGACCGAGCGGCACCACTTCGCGCAGCGCGCGCATCGGCAGGGCCAGCGGCAGGCCGCCGATCAGCAGGCCGCCGAAATCCTCGGCCGGATCGATCTCGGGCGACTCCTGCACACCGGCCGGACTCACGACTTCACCGCAGCGGTCAGCGACTGGATCAGCCCGGAGACCTCGCCGGCGAAGCGGCTCTGGCTCTCGGCGGCCTGCGCGATCTCCGACACGCTCGAGCGGGTGCGCCCGACGCTGCTCATGATGCCCTCGAAGCTGCGCGCGGCCTCCTGGCTCACCACCGCGCCCTGCCCGACCTGCATGACCGACTCGTCGATCAGCTTGGCGATCTCGCGCGCGGCCACCGAGCTGCGCTCGGCGAGCTTGCGCACCTCGCCCGCCACCACCGAGAAGCCCACGCCGTGCTGGCCGGCGCGCGCCGCCTCGATCGCGGCGTTGAAGGCCAGCAGATTGGTCTGGCTGGCGATCTCGCCGATCACCCGCACGATCTCGGAGACCCGCACCGAGCTGGTCTGGATGCAGTTGATCGTCTCGATCGACTTCTGCAGCGCGGCAAATCCCCCTTGCGCGGCATGGGCCGCATCGCCGGCCATCTCGGCGGCCACGCCCGAGTTGCGCGCGATCTCGGTGATGCTCGCCACCAGGCTGGACACGCTGTTGCGCATCTCGGCCGACTTCGCGGCGATGGACTTCTCCAGCTGCATCTCCTTGGTGACGTCGAAGGCGTACTTGACGATCTTCATCACCCGGCCGTTGAGGTCGAGGATGGGGTTGTAGGTGGCCTGGATCCACACGTCGCGGTTGAACTTGCCCACGCGGTGGAAGCGGCCGCTGATGAACTGGCCCTCGCCCAGCCGGAGCCAGAAGTCGCGGTACTCCTCGCTGTGGACATAATCGGGCGTGCAGAACATGCTGTGATGCAGCCCCTCGATCTCGCGCAGCGTGTAGCCCATCGCGGCCAGGAAGTTGCGGTTGGCCGTCAGCACCCGCCCGTCCAGATCGAACTCGACCACCGCCTGCCCCAGGTCGATCGCCGCGACCTTGGCGACGAACTCGGCGTTGCGCAGCCGCATCTCGGTGACATCGGTGGCGAACTTGACCACCTTCACCGGGTGCCCGTGGCGGTCCATGATCGGGTTGTAGGTGGCCTGGATCCAGTGCTCGCGGCCATTGCGCCCGAGCCGCTTGTACTCGCCGGTGAAGTACTCGCCCCGCGAGAGCCGCTCCCAGAAGGTCTGGTAGTCGACCGAGTTGACCTCGGTCGGCGCGATGAACATGCGGTGGTGCCGCCCGATGATGTCCTCGGGCTTGTAGTCGAGCAGCTTCAGGAAATTCTCGTTGGCCGACAGCACCCGCCCGCTCAGGTCGAACTCGATCACCGCCTGCGAGCGATCGATCGCGCCGAGCTTGCCCACCGCGTCGAGCCGGGCCTGCTCCTGCTGCGTGATGTCCTGCGCGACGATGATCACCTTGGTGAGCGTGTTGTCCAGACCCAGCACCGGACTGCGCGTCGAGGCGAACCAGCACTCGCGCCCGCCCACGGCCTTGCGCCGGAAGGCACCGGTGGTCGAGCGCCCGGAGCGCAGGCCCTGCCAGATCGCCTCGTACTCGGCCGAGCGCGCGTCCTCGTCGAACATCAGCGCGCTCTCCATGCGACCGATCAGCTCCTCGCGGGTGTAGCCCAGGGCCTGCACGAAGCGGTCGTTGATCATCGTGATGCGGCCGTCGCGGTCGAGCACCAGCACGCAGCTCGTGCCCGAGACCGCATCCATCATCACCTGGGTCTCGAGATGCTGCTGCTTGACCTCAGTGATGTCGCTGCAGTACTTGATCACCTTGATCGGCTCACCGTCCGGATCGAGGATGGGGTTGTAGCTGGCCTGGATCCAGACACGCCGGCCGTTCTTGCCATAGCGCATGAACTCGCCCGTCATCTTCTCGCCACGCGCCAGGCGGCTCCAGAAGGCACGGTACTCGTTCGAGCGCACCTCGACGTTGTCGACGAAGAGGCGGTGGTGCTGGCCGCGGACCTCGTCGAGCGTGTAGCCGGTGAGCTTCAGGAAGTTCTCGTTGGCATCGAGCACCTGCCCCGTCAGGTCGAACTCGATGACGCAGTGCGAACGCGCAAGGGCCTCGAGCTTGCACTGGTTCTCGACCGCCAGCGCCTTCTCCTCCGTGACATCGCGTTCGATCAGCAGCCCGTGCACGGGCCGCCCGAGCGCATCGCGCACCGGCAGCATCGACAGCACGATCCAGGTGGTGCGGGCGTTCGGACCGATGTGGCGCAGCGTGCGGATCACCGCCTCGCCCTGGGCCAGGCGCTCGAGCAGGCTGCCCATCTCGTTGGCCGGGCGCACCTCCGGGCAGAAGCGGCTGTAGGGCTGGCCCAGCACATCCTCGCGGCGACTCTCGAAATGCTCGAGGAACCGGTCATTGACGCTGCGGATCGTGCCGTCGAACTCGATCTCGGCCAGCATCAGGCTGGCATGGATCGCGGCGAAGCTGGCATCGGTGAGGTTCGGGGTGTTCATCGTCGGCCTGAAGGGAGACTGCTAGCCGATGATTCTCGGCAGTCTGCCCCCTGCCCCGATCGGTGGATCAGGCCCCGGTTTTTCCGCCTGTCAGGCCGGGGATGTCAAAACAGCGCCATGCGCCGCGCCGCATCGCGCAATTCGCTGCGGAAGTCCGGATGCGCGATGGCGATCAGCGCGGCGGCGCGCTCGCGCAGCGAGCGTCCACGCAGCTGCGCCACGCCATGCTCGGTGACGACATAGTTCACGTCGTTCTTGCCGGTGGAGACGAAGGTGCCCGGCGAGAGCACCGGCGCGATGCGCGAGACGGTGCCGCCCCGCGCGGTCGAGGGCAGCACGATGATGGCGCGCCCGCCCTCCGAGCGGTTGGCCGCGCGCATGAAGTCGCCCTGTCCGCCGGTGCCCGAGAACGGCGTGGCGCCCAGGCTCTCCGAGCCGCACTGCCCGGCCAGGTCCACCTGCAGCGAGGCGTTGATCGCCACCAGATTGTCGTTGCGCCCGGCGATCGCGGGATCGTTGGTGAAGTCGACCGGGTGCATCTCCAGCATCGGGTTGCGGTGCATCGCGCGGTAGAGCCGCGCGGTGCCCATGCCGAAGGTCGCCACGATGCGCCCGGGCATGAAGTTCTTGCGCCGGCAGGTGACCGCGCCGCTCTCGACCAGCGAGAGCAGGCCGTCGCCCATCATCTCGGTGTGGATGCCCAGGTCGCGCTTGTCGTGCAGCTGGGTCACCACCGCGTCCGGGATGCTGCCGTAGCCCAGCTGCAGCGTGTCGCCGTCGCGCACCAGCGCGGCCACATGCGCGCCGATGGTGCGCTGCACTTCGTCGATCTCCGGCAGCCCCACCTCGCGCAGCGGCGCGCTGCTCTCGACGATGGCGCTCACCTGCGAGATGTGCACATGGCAGGCCCCGAAGGCGAAGGGCACGTTCGGGTTGACCTCCAGGATCACCTCGCGGGCGCGCTCGATCGCCGCCATCGTGAAGTCCGGGCTCAGGCTGATCGAGAAGAAGCCGTGCTCGTCCATCGGCGAGGCCAGCGTCATCACCACCTCGCAGCGCTGCTCGCCGCGGCGGATCAGGCGCGGGATCTCCGAGAAATGGCAAGGCACCACATCCACCCAGCCGGCCGGGAAACCGGCCCGGATCGCCGCACTCAGGAACACCGAGCGCGCGCGCAGTCGCGTGGGGTCGGGCTCGTGCATGTAGCCCTGGGGGGCGAGCGGCAGCAGCTGACTGATCGAGACGTCCGAGAGCTGCTCGCGCCGCGCCGACAGCGCGCGCAGCAGCTCGGGCGGCTCGCCGACGGCCGAGGCGGCCAGCACGGTGTCGCCATCGCGCACCCGCGCGGCGATCACCTCGTCGGCCCGGCCCAGCCGGTCACGGTAGAGCTGCTGGGGGGACGGCGTGGACGGGGCGCGGTTCATGGCATCGGTCTCCTGCACTCGGACTGCAAAACAGAGGGGGTGGCCCATTCTAGGAAGCCCCGGAGCGCGCGGGCCCCGGCCGCGTCACCCAGGCATCAGCAGTTACAGGCGCGTTTCAGATCCATATCCCGGCGACAATCGCGCCCATGCTCGCTTACCGCCACGCCTTCCATGCCGGCAACCATGCCGACGTCCTCAAGCACCTCGTCCTGACCCAGGTGCTGCGCTACATGACGCAGAAGGACAAGCCCCTGACCCTGATCGACACCCATGCCGGCGCCGGCGGCTACGGCCTCGACAGCAACCACGCCCGCAAGCACGCCGAGTACGACGACGGCATCGGCCGCCTCTGGGGCCGCAACGACCTGCCCGAGGGACTGGCCGACTATGTCGGACTGGTCAAGGCCTTCAATCCGGACGCCTCGCGGCTGATGCGCTATCCCGGCTCGCCCACGCTGGCCAAGATGCTGCTGCGCGCCGATGATCGGCTGCGCCTGTACGAGCTGCACTCGACCGACTTCCCGCTGCTGCAGGAGACGATGGCCGAGCGGCGCGAGACCGCGGTGATGAACCGCGACGGCTTCGGCGCGCTCAAGGCCGACCTGCCGCCGCCCTCGCGCCGCGCGGTGGTGCTGATCGACCCGTCCTACGAGATCAAGACCGACTACGCCAAGGTGGTCACCGCGGTGCGCGAGGGCCTGGAGCGCTTCGCGGATGCGGTGATCCTGGTCTGGTACCCGCAGCTCCAGCGCCTGGAGCCCCGGGAGATGGTCAGCCGGCTCAAGGCCGCGGCCAACCAGGGCGCGCGCCGCGGCTGGCTGCATGCCAGCCTGTCGGTGGCCGCGCCGACCAGCGACGGCTTCGGCATGCTGGGCTCGGGCATGTTCGTGATCAACCCGCCCTTCGTGCTGCAGCAGATGCTGGCGCAGGCGCTGCCGGTGCTCAAGCGCGAGCTGGCCCAGCATGACGGCGCCAGCTTCGCGCTGGAGCAGAACACCCGCTGAAGGCTGCGCGGGCGCCCTGGCGGCCTCAGTCGGGGCGGCGGCGCTTGATGCCGGTCACCATCGCGGCGACTAGGTTCACGCGCTCGACGGTGCTCATCAGCAGCGCCGCGGCCACATGCACGCTGGCCAGGGCGAGCAGCGCCTCGGCCAGCGCTTCATGCAGCTCCTGCAGCCCCTCCTCGCCCCAGAAGGCGTCGGTGGTCTGCAGCCAGCCGGTGGCCCCGAGTGCCAGCACCACCGCCAGCAGCGCCAGCATCATCAGCGCGCCCAGCGGATTGTGGCCGGCGTGCGTGCCGTGGCGGCCGGCCCGCAGGTCGGCCAGATGGGCGCGCAGCCGCGCCGGCGTCGGCCAGAAGTCCGCGAAGCGCGCATGCCGCGTGCCGACGAAGCCCCAGACGATGCGCGAGAGCACCAGCGCGCTGGCGGCGTAGCCGACCCACTGGTGCACCCGCTCGCCGTCGTCGACGACGAACTCGTTGAGCACGATGCAGGCCACCAGGCCCCAGTGGAAGATCCGCACGAACGGATCCCACACCCGGACCTCGCCGGGCTCGAGCCCGGACGACGACGTACCCATGCTCACTTGGATTCGAGCACGGCGGCCGTGGCCGGATCGAAGTAGATCTCGACCTTCTTGCCGGCCTTGTCCTGGCCGTAGATCTCGTAGCACTGGCCCTTGGTGACCTTGAAGGTCTTGATCTTGTAGCCCTCGCCCTCGAGCCTGGCCTTGAAGTCGGCTTCCTTCATCCAGGAGTCCTTCGGCGCCTTGCAGGCGGGGCCGGCGACCGCCGCGGTGGAGGCGAAAGCGGCCAGCAGGGTCAGCACGGTCAGGCAGCGGATCGGGGTCATGGGGGTTTCCTTGCTCGTCAGGGACGATGGGTGGGTGGAGCCCCCATTGCAGAGCCGGCCCATGAAGCGGACCTGAAGCCGGGCGGATCAGGCCGCCGGTTCGTGATCCCGGTCCGGGCGGCGCCACGGATCGACATGGGTCATCAGGTTCAGCACCCGGTGGCGCTGCAGGACGCGGCGCCGGGCCTCGACGGCGATGTCGTGGCCGGCCTCGACGGTGAGCGTGGCGTCCACCTCCAGGTGGGCATCGACCACGATCATGTCGCCCATCTTGCGGGTGCGCAGGTCGTGCACGCCGCTGACGCCCGGGGTCCGGGCCAGCGTCTCGCGGATCGCAGCCACCTCGGTCTCGTCGACCGCGCGGTCCATCAGGTCGTGCAGCGCGTCCCAGCCGAACGCCCAGCCCATGCGAGCGACCAGGAAGCCGACGATCAGCGCGGCGATCGGATCGAGCAGCGGATAACCCGCCAGGTTGCCGACGATGCCCAGCCCCACCACCAGCGAGGAGGCCGCATCCGAGCGCGCATGCCAGGCGTTGGCCACCAGCATGCTCGACTTGACCCGCTGCGCCACCGCCAGCATGTAGCGAAACAGCGTCTCCTTGGCCAGCAGCGCCAGCCCCGCCACCCACAGCGCCAGCGGAGCGACCGGCGCGATCTCGTCCGGATTCTCGAGCTTGAGGATGGCCGACCCGACCATGCCGAGGCCCACCGCCAGCAGCAGCGCGCCCAGCACCAGCGAGGCGGCGTTCTCGAAGCGCTGGTGGCCGTAAGGGTGGTCCTCGTCGGCGTCCTTGCGGCTGTGGTGGCCGGCCAGCAGCACGACGAAGTCGGCCACCAGATCGGACAGCGAATGGATGCCGTCGGCGATCAGGCCCTGGGACTTCGAGAGCACGCCGGCGACGATCTGGACGGTCGTCAGCACCAGGTTGACGACCACGCTGACCCAGGTGCTGCGGGAGGCGGCGCGGGCACGGGCACGGGCCAGGTCGGCGCCGTCCTCGTGCTCGTCGTCGGGGAGGGAGAATTGCATGGGCAGGACGCCGGCGCCAGGCCGGCAGGACAGTCAGGGACGGTCCATCCTAGCGCCTGCCCTGAAGACAGGGGGCGGCTGCGTCAGCCGCGCAGCGCCTGCGCCTCGGCCGCCAGCCGGGTGATGCGCGCCCAGTCGCCGGTCTTGACCGCATCGGCCGGGGTCAGCCACGAGCCGCCGCACACCTTCACGTTGGGCAGCGACAGGAACTGCGGCGCCGTCTCCAGCGTGATGCCACCGGTCGGGCAGAACACCACGTCGTGGAAGGGGCTGGCGAAGGCCTTGAGCAGGTTGACGCCGCCCACCGCGGTGGCCGGGAACAGCTTCAGGAAGCGGTAGCCGTCGGCGCTGGCCATCATGACCTCGCTGGCGGTGGACACGCCCGGCAGCAGCGGCAGGCCGATGTCCAGGCAGGCACGGCCGATCTCGCTGGTGTAGCCCGGGCTGACCGCGAACTGGCAGCCGGCATCCTTGGCCGCCTGCGCGTCGGCGACCGAGCGCACCGTGCCGGCGCCGACGATGGCCTCGGGCACCTCGGCGATCATCGCCTTGATGCAGTCCAGCGCCGCCGGCGTGCGCAGCGTCACCTCCAGCACGCGCACGCCGCCGGCGACCAGCGCGCGGGCCAGCGGCACCGCGTCCTCGACGCGGTCGATGACGATGACGGGAATGACGGGGCCGTGGCCGGCCAGATCGAGGGTGTTCATGGGCAGGACGCGCAATGCGTGTTCGTGGGAATCAAAGCCAGGTGACGGCGCCTTCCTCGGCGCTCAGCACATTGCGGCGCATGCCGCCGAAGAGTTCGCGGCCCAGGCCGTGCGCGGCGTCGTCGGCCAGGTCGGCCGGACGGGCCTCGATGGCGCGCGCGGCCCATTCGTCGGCGCCCACCAGGGCGTCGAGCGTGCCGGCCACCGCGTCGACGCGCACGACGTCGCCGCTGCGCACCTTGCCCAGCGGGCCGCCGCCCAGCACCTCGGGGCTGACATGGATCGCCGCGGGCACCTTGCCGGAGGCGCCGCTCATGCGCCCGTCGGTCACCAGCGCGACGCGGAAGCCCCGGTCCTGCAGCACCGCCAGCGGCGGCGTGAGCTTGTGCAGCTCGGGCATGCCGTTGGCGCGCGGGCCCTGGAAGCGCACGACGGCGACGAAGTCGCGCTCGAGCTCGCCGCGCTTGAAGGCCTGCTGCAGCGCCTCCTGGCTGTCGAAGACGATGGCCGGCGCCTCGACGACGTGGCGGTCCTCGGGCACGGCGCTGACCTTCATGACGCCGCGGCCGAGGTTGCCGGCCAGCAGCTTCAGGCCGCCGCTCTCGCCGAAGGGCTCGGCGGCGGTGCGCACGATCTGATCGTCGATCGGGGCGGCGGGCAGGTCGCGCCAGGCCAGCAGGCCGTCCGCCTGCAACTGCGGCACGCGGCCATAGGCAGCCATGCCATCCTCGGCCACCGTCAGCACGTCGCCGTGCAGGCAGCCCGAGTCGAGCAGCTCGCGCAGCACGAAACCGGGGCCGCCCGCGGCCTGGAACTGGTTCACGTCGGCCTTGCCGTTCGGATAGACCCGCGCCAGCAGCGGCGTGCAAGCCGACAGCTCGGAGAAGTCGGTCCAGTCGATGACGATGCCGGCCGAGCGCGCGACCGCCACCCAGTGGATCAGGTGGTTGGTCGAGCCGCCGGTGGCCAGCAGC
>JAUPTP010000429.1 GCA_030918015.1 Pseudomonadota bacterium | reverse complement strand
GGCCTCGGTGCGGCCGCCCTCGATGGTGACGGCGATGAACTTGGTCGCGCCCTCGCCGTCGCGCACGATCGCCTGCGCGAGCTGCTGCGACACCGCCACGACGGCGTCGCGCAGCGCGGCACCTTCGGCCGAGTCCAGCGCGGTGATCGTCTCGTTGCCGGCCTGGTGGGTGGCGATCAGCACGAAGCTGTCGTTGGTGGAGGTGTCGCCGTCGATGGTGATGCGGTTGAAGCTGAGGTTGGCCGCCTCGGTCACCAGCGGCTGCAGCAGGGCCGGATCGATCGCCGCGTCGGTGGCGACGAAGCCCAGCATCGTCGCCATGTTCGGGCGGATCATGCCGGCGCCCTTGCTGATGCCGGTGACCGTCACGGTCCTGCCACCGATCGTGACCTGGCGCGACGCGGCCTTGGGCAGCGTGTCGGTGGTCATGATCGCCTCGGCGGCGACCGCCCAGTGGTCGGCCCGGGCGTCGGCCAGCGCGGCCGGCAGGCCGGCCTGGATGCGGTCGCTGGGCAGCGTCTCCATGATCACGCCGGTCGAGAACGGCAGGATCTCCTCGGGCGCGATCTCCAGCGCCTTGGCCAGCGCCAGGCAGACCGAGCGCGCACGCACCAGGCCGTCGTCGCCGGTGCCGGCGTTGGCATTGCCGGTGTTGATGACGATGGCGCGCTTGGCCGGACCGGCGGCGAGGTGCTCGCGGCAGATCTGCACCGGCGCGGCGCAGAAGCGGTTCTTCGTGAACACGCCAGCGACGCTGGAGCCCGGAGCGAGCGTGATGACGGTCAGGTCACGCCGGTTGGCCTTGCGCACGCCGGCCATGGCGATGCCGAGCTGCACGCCGGCGACCGGGTGCAGATCCTGGGGATTCGGAGCGGAGAGATTGACGGGCATGACGGTCGTCGGTGGGCGGTGGGCGGTGGAACAGGAACGCGAGGAATCAGACTCAGACGGCGGCCACGCGGGCCGCCTGAGCGGGCATTGTAGGCAGCGGATCCGTGACCAGCCGCGCCAGCAGGTGGTGATCGCACAGCCGGCCGTGGCCGTCGCGCTCGACCTGGCGCATCAGGCCTTCGCGGCGCAGGCCCAGGCTCTCGGCGAAGGCCAGCGCGCGGGTGTTGCGTACATCGCACCAGACCTCGACGCGCACCATGCCCTGGCGCCAGACCCAGTCCATCAGCGTCAGCGCCGCCTCGCGCATCAGGCCGCGGCCCCGCTGGCGGCTGCAGCCGACAAAGCCGATCTGGCAGCGCGGCACGCCGAAGTCGACGCTGTGCAGGTCCACGCAGCCCACATAGGTGTCGGTGTCGTATTCGAAGGCCAGGTAGCTCACGCCCTCGCCCTCCGACAGGATCCACTCGCGGGTGCTCTCGCAATGGCGCCGCGTGGCCTCCTCGTCCCAGAAGCGCTGCCCCCAGGAGACATGCTCGAGCCCGGACAGCGATCGGCGCACGCTGGCATGCAGCGCCGCCGCATGGCGTCCATGGATCTTCTCGAGTCGCAGGCGCTGGCCCGGCAGGATTTCCGGGCTGTGGCGGAAGGTGTCTGGCGTCATGAAGTCAGGCTCGGTCGGGTGCAGAAGGCACAAGGCCCGAAAGCGCAAGGGGCCCGAAGGCCCCTTGCACGCATGTCGGTCCGACCGCCCTGACCCGGGTCAGGTCAGGCCAGCTTGCCGTGGCACTGCTTGAAGCGCTTGCCGCTGCCGCACGGACACGGATCGTTGCGGCCGACGCGCTGCATCAGGTGCTCGGGCAGCGGCTGGTCGGCCGGATCAGCCCCGTCGGACCGCTCCTGAGAGACGCTGCCGTCCTCGTTCGGATGGGTGTAGGTGACGTGCTCGAAGTGTTCGGCCTCGGCCTCGATCGCCCCGGCCGCGCGGGCCGCCTCGTCCTGACTCTGGATGCGCACCGTCAGCAGCAGCCGGCTGACTTCCATTTTTACCACATCGAGCAGCTGGCTGAAGAGCTCGAAAGCCTCGCGCTTGTATTCCTGCTTCGGGTTCTTCTGGGCATAGCCGCGCAGATGGATGCCCTGGCGCAGGTAGTCCAGCGCCGCCAGGTGCTCGCGCCAGTGCGTGTCGATCGACTGCAGCAGCACCATGCGACCGAAGTTGTTGAACTGCTCGTCGCCCACCAGCGCGACCTTGGCCGCATGCGCCGCCTCGGCCGCCGCGATGACGCGCTCGACGATCTCGGCGTCGTCGATCTCCTGGCTGGCCTCGACCTGGGCCGTGAGCTCGAGCTCGAGCGCCCACTCCTCGCGCAGCGTCTTCTCCAGGCCGGCCAGGTCCCACTGCTCCTCGACGCTCTCGGCCGGCACGAAGGCGCGCACCACATCGGTGAGCGCACCGCGGCGCAGGTGGGCGAGCTGCTCGGCGATCTCGGTCTGCTCGAGCAGCTCGTTGCGCTGCTGGTAGATGACCTTGCGCTGGTCGTTGGAGACGTCGTCGTACTCGAGCAGCTGCTTGCGCATGTCGAAGTTGCGCGCCTCGACCTTGCGCTGCGCGCTCTCGATCGAGCGGCTGACGATGCCGGCCTCGATCGCCTCGCCCTCGGGCATCTTCAGGCGGTCCATGATCGCCTTGACCCGGTCGCCGGCGAAGATGCGCATCAGCGGATCCTCCAGCGACAGGTAGAAGCGCGAGGAGCCCGGGTCGCCCTGGCGACCGGCGCGGCCGCGCAGCTGGTTGTCGATGCGGCGGCTCTCGTGGCGCTCGGTGGCGACGATGCGCAGGCCGCCGAGCTTCTTGACCTGCTCGTGCAGCTCCTTCCACTCGGCGCGCAGCTGGTCGATGCGCGCGGCGCGCTCGGCCTCGGACAGCGACTCGTCGGCCTCGACGAGCTGGATCGGCTTCTCGATGTTGCCGCCCAGCACGATGTCGGTGCCGCGACCGGCCATGTTGGTGGCGATCGTCACCATCTTGGGCCGACCGGCCTGGGCGATGATGTCGGCCTCGCGGGCATGCTGCTTGGCGTTGAGCACCTGGTGCGGCAGCCCGGCCTTCTCCAGCAGCACCGAGACCTGCTCGGAGTTCTCGATCGAGGTCGTGCCCACCAGCACCGGCTGGCCGCGCTCGAAGCAGTCGCGGATGTCGGCCACCACCGCGTCGTACTTCTCCCTGTCGGTCTTGTAGACCAGGTCGAGCTCGT
>JAUPTP010000428.1 GCA_030918015.1 Pseudomonadota bacterium | reverse complement strand
CCCCAGGACTGGCACCGACTGCGCTGCGCGCTGCGGGCCCGTTCTGCCTCCACCTCCCCCTTGCCTGCTGAGCAATGAGCGACGAAGCCGATCAACAGCTGGTCGAACGCGTCCGCCAGGGCGACATGCAGGCCTTCGAGATGCTGGTGGTGAAATACCAGCGCCGCATCGAGCGCCTGATCGGCCGCTTCGTGCGTGATGTCGACCTCGTGCCCGACATCGCGCAGGAGACCTTCATCCGCGCCTACCGGGCGATCCCGCAGTTCCGCGGCGAAAGCGCCTTCTACACCTGGCTCTACCGCATCGCGGTCAACACCGCGAAGAAGGCGCTGTCGGACATGCGGCGCGACCCGGTCATGACGGACAGCGCCCTGGCCGGCGCCAGCCAGGAGGACGAGGGAACCGAACGGCGTGAACACGAACTAAGCCATGACGAGACCCCCGAAGCGCTGATGGCCAGCCGCGAGATCGCGGACACGGTCAATTCGGCGATCGAGGCGTTGCCCGAGGATCTGCGCCAGGCCATCGTGCTGCGCGAGATCGAAGGGCTCTCGTACGACGAGATCGCCGAAGTGATGGCGTGTCCGATCGGCACCGTGCGCTCGCGCATCTTCCGTGCGCGCGAAGCGATTGCTGCCCGGCTGCGCCCTCTGCTGGATACCAAACAGGGTCGGCGCTGGTGACGGCGCGGCCTGGCCTGGAGTGACTGATGAGCGAACCTGATCTGTCTTCGGATCGCACCCGCGCGCGGCAACGCCTGTCCGCGCTGATGGACGGCGACGGCGACCGCGAGCTGATCGCCGCGGTCTGCCGCCAGTGGCGACAGGACGAGGACGACCGCGCCCAGTGGCACGCCTATCACCTGATCGGTGACGTGCTGCGTTCCGAGGACCTGGGGCGCCGCGTGCAGACCGATGCGGCCTTCCTGGCGGGCGTGCGCGAGCGTCTGGCGCGCGAACCGGTGGTGCTGGCGCCGCTGCCGGCCGCGGCCCCCGCCCCGGCGGACATGCCGCCCGTGCAGGTGGCCCAGGTGGTCGGGCTGCCGCGTCGCCACGCGGCGGGCCTGCGCCTGCGCCGCTGGGCCACCCCGGTCGGCATGGCCGCAGGCGTGGCGCTGGTGGCCGGCGCCGTCCTGGCGACCCGGCCAGGAGCGACGATCGGCACCGGCATGGAACTCGCTCAGGCACCGCAGACCGTGACGGCGCAGCCCTCGCCGGCCGCGCAGCCAGTGGCGCTGCGCCCGGTCGAGGCCGCCGACGCCAGCGACATGCAGCGCTACGTCAGCGCCCACCAGCAGTTCCACGGCGGCGCCAGCTTCGGTCCGGCCCCGGCCTACCTGCGCAGCGCCTCGTTCGAGATCGCGGCCTCGCGCTGAACACTGTGCACGCCGCATCCATGAGGACACGCCTTCGCGCGGAGACGTCGCGCACGGCCGCGGCCGCGCTGCTCGGCGGCCTGCTGATGGCCTGGACGGCTCCGGCCGGGGCCGGCCCCCTAACCCCGGCGGCCCCGGCCAGCACCGCCACCGTGACCGACCTCGGCAGCCTGATGCGCCGCATCCAGGAGGCGGGCCAGAAGCAGAACTACGCCGGCACCTACGTCACCAGCAGCGGCGGCACGCTGAGCAGCTCGCGCATCACCCACTACTGCGACGGCCGCGAGCAGATCGAGCGCATCGAGGCGCTCGACGGGCAGATGCGCCGCGTCTTCCGGCACAACGACACGATCCATGTGCTCTGGCCGGCACGCCGAAGCGCGCTGATCGAGCAGCGCGACGTGGCGGGCCGCTTCCCGCAGCCGCTGCAGCCCGATGACACCGGCCGCCTGAGCGAGTCCTACGATCTGGTGCCCGAGGCCGACGACCGCGTCGCCGGCCTGGACGCGCAGGTGCTCGTGCTGCGCCCGCGCGATGCGCTGCGCTACGCGCGCCGGCTGTGGCTGGAGCGACGCACCGGCCTGCTGCTGCGCTCCGACCTGCTGGGCGAGCGCGGCGAGGTGCTCGAATCGACCGCCTTCAGCGAGCTGCAGATCGGCGCCAAACTCCATCCCCAGGCCCTGCTGCAGGAGATGAACCAGCTCGAGGGCTATCAGGTCAGCCGGCCCGTCTACCAGCCCACCGACCTGGCCGCCGAAGGCTGGGGCCTGCGCCAGGCGATCGCCGGCTTCTCGTCGCAGCGCGTGCTGCGCCGCCCGATCGCGCCGTGGCCGACGCAGCGCCCGGCCGGGGCCGCCTCGGCGGTGTCGCAGGCGGTCGAGTCCCCGGCCACCGGCCAGCCGATGGTGCTGCAGGCGGTCTACAGCGACGGCCTCACCCATGTCTCGCTGTTCATCGAGCCGCATGTGGCAGGCGTGCCGCGCCGCGAGACGCCGGCGACGGTCGGCAGCACGAGCGCGCTGAGCCGGCGCATCGGCGACTGGTGGGTCACCGCCGTCGGGGCGGTGCCTCCGGCCGCGCTGCAGCAGTTCACCGCCAGCCTCGAGCGGCGGCGCGCGCCCTGACCGCCCCGAATCCTTCTGTCCGCACCCCTGATGTCCGACATGCAGAAAACGAGCCTCTCCTCGCTGCGCTGGCTGCTGGCTGGCGCGATCGTGCTGACCTCGGGCCTGGCCCTGGCCCAGGAGACACGCCCGGCCCCGGCCCGGATGCCGCAGGCGCTGGCCGGACAGGCCGGCACCGCCGCCCTCGTCCGTGGCCTGCCGGACTTCGCCGATCTGGTCGAGCAGGTCGGCCCGGCCGTGGTCAACATCCGCACCAGCGCCAAGGCCAGCACCGCCGCGCGAGCCCAGGGCGGCGCGCCCGACGAGGAGATGCAGGAATTCTTCCGCCGCTTCTTCGGCATGCCGCTGCCCCGGCGGGGCCAGCCCACCCCGGAGGATGACAGCGGTGCCAGCCCGCGCGGCGTGGGCTCGGGCTTCATCGTCTCGGCCGACGGGCTGGTGATGACCAACGCGCATGTGATCGACGGCGCCGACGAGGTGATCGTGCGCCTGACCGACAAGCGCGAGTTCAAGGCGCGGGTCGTCGGCGCGGACAAGCGCACCGACGTGGCCGTGCTGAAGATCGAGGCCAGCGGCCTGCCGGCCGTGCGCTTCGGCGACGTCAACCGGCTGCGCGTGGGCGAATGGGTGATCGCGATCGGCTCGCCCTTCGACCT
>JAUPTP010000427.1 GCA_030918015.1 Pseudomonadota bacterium | reverse complement strand
CGCCAGATCCATGGTGTCGCCGCCGAGCATCAGATGCTGGCCGACCGCGCGGCGGCGCAGCGTCGGCGGCGCGCCGGCCGGGGCCCCCGCCTCGGGCGGCTCGACATCGATCAGCGTGAAGTCGCTGGTGCCGCCGCCCACGTCGCAGACCAGCACCCGGCGCACGCCGTCCAGCGCCTCGGCCAGGCGGTCGCGGTGGCGCCAGACCCAGTCGCCGAAGGCCGCCTGCGGCTCCTCGAGCAGCTGCGGCTCGGGCAGACCGGCCTGGCGCGCGGCCTGCAGCGTCAGCGCGCGCGCGGCCTCGTCGAAGGAGGCCGGCAGCGTCAGCACCAGGCGCTGGCGCTCCAGCGGCGCGTCGGGGTGATGGCGGTTCCAGGCGGCGCGCACCTGCGCCAGATAGCTCGCGCTGGCGGTGACCGGCGAGACACGCGACACGCTGTCGTCGGCGCCCCACGGCAGGATGGCGGCCAGCCGGTCGGCCTGCGGATGCGACAGCCAGCTCTTGGCGCTGGCCACCAGCCGGCCCGGCACCTCGCCGCCGCGCAGGCGCGCCAGCACGCCGATCAGCGCCGGCGGCTCGGTGGTGTCGCCCGCGGCGCGCTCACCCCAGGGCAAGGCGCTCTCAAGCAGCTCGCCCGGCGCCGGGTGGTAGCGCACGCTGGGCAGCAGCGCCGGCCGGCCCAGCTCGCCCGGCGCGACCCACTGGTCGATGCCGAACAGCGTGATCGCGCCGGCCTCACCGCCGCGCTCGCCGCCCGCACCCAGCGGCGCGCTGGCGACGACGGTGTGCGTCGTGCCCAGGTCGATGCCGACGACGAAGGCCGCCGCCACCGCCTCAGGCCTCGATCGGCTGGCCGCGCATGTCGAACTCGACCTTCCAGCGCTCGGTGCCGCCCACCGGCACCGCGGCCAGCTCCAGCGTGCCGGCCTCGGTCACCGCCGCATGCAGCGTCACCGCCACCACCTCACCGGGCGTGCGTCCCTGAGTCGGCAGCGTGGCCTGGATCTCGCCGGCCGGCACCAGCTCGTCCGGGCCCCAGAAGTCGAGCAGCACGCCGGCGGTGTCCTGGCGACGCACCGTCGAGCCGAGGAAGCGGAAATGCACCGGCGCACCGACCACCAGGCCGAACTGCGCGTCGATCGCGACATCGGTGCCCTCCTCCATGCCGAAGGGCGCGACGCACAGCGCCTGGATCGGCGCCTCGAAGCCCGGCACCGCCGGCATCGAGGACTCGATCGCGACGTAGTAGGCCTGCGCGGTGCCGCCGCGGATGCGCACGCCCCGACCCTGGCGCACATGGCCGTAGTAGGCCGCGCCGCGCGCCACCGCCAGATCCAGGTCGGCGCCCTCGAGCGCGCGCGCCGCCGGCGCGCCTTCGCTGGCCAGCCAGGCGTTGATCGTCTCCAGCAGCCGCTCGGCCAGGACGCCGGCGCGGAACACGCCGCCGTTGAACAGGATCGCGGTCGGATGCAGGAAGCTGGCGGCCTCAGGCTGGCGCGCGGCCAGCTCCGGCAGCTCGGCCAGCGCACCGACCTGCCGGCCCAGGAAGGCGGCCAGATGGCGGGTGACCGCCGCGTCCTGCGCATAGGGCAGGCCCAGCTGCTGCAGGCCGATGCGCGGGCGCTGCACCGGGCGCGCCGCCGCCTCCACCTTCGGGAAGAAGCCCTCCAGGATGACCGCGGTCACGTCCTGGCGGCTCAGCTCGGCGCGGATCGAGCCGCCGATCAGCTTGGAGCCGCGGCTGGGCACCACCAGCGGCTGCGCCGGCGCGGCCGCATCCGACAGCAGCACCTCCTTGGCGGCGCGGCAGGCCTGGGTCAGCGCGCGCATCTGCCAGGCGTCCAGGCTCTTGCCCTCGGCGGCGAGCCGGCGCGCGACGGTGTGCGCCAGCGCCAGGTCCATGTTGTCGCCGCCCAGCAGGATGTGGTCGCCCACCGCGATGCGGGTCAGCTCGAGGTTGCCGTCGATCTCGCGCACCGCGATCAGCGAGAAGTCGCTGGTGCCGCCGCCCACATCCACCACCAGGATCACGTCGCCCGGGCGGACCTTCTTGCGCCAGCCGCCCTGGCTGTTCTGGATCCAGCTGTAGAGCGCGGCCTGCGGCTCCTCCAGCAGCGTCACCGGGCCGAAGCCGGCCAGGCGCGCGGCCTCGGCGGTCAGCTCGCGCGCGGCCGGGTCGAACGAGGCGGGCATCGTCACCGTGACCGACTGGCGCTCGAAAGGCGCGTCCGGATGCGCATGGTTCCAGGCCTCGCGCAGGTGCGCCAGATAGCGCCGCGAGGCCTCCAGCGGCGAGACACGGTCGATCTCGGCCGGCGCGTCGGCCGGCAGGATCGGGCCGCGGCGATCGACGCCGGGGTGGCACAGCCAGCTCTTGGCGCTCGACACCAGCCGGATCGGCGTGGTGGCGCCGCGCGCGCGCGCCATCGTGCCGACCGAGGCGCCGACTTCGGCCCCCCAGGGCAGCGACAGGTCGCCGGCGGCCAGCTCGTCGGGGTGCGGCAGGTAGAGGAAGGACGGCAGCAGGGGCAGCGCCTGCACCGAGCCGGGCGACGTCACCTGCGGCACCGCCAGCACCTCGTGCACGGTCTTCTCGCCGTCGCTGGCGGCCAGATCGACACAGGCCAGCGCGCTGTGCGTGGTGCCCAGATCGATGCCGATGCTGTAGCGGCTGCCGTTGTTGTCCTGGCTCACAGTTCCACCTCCGCCTGCGCCACGATCGACGCGTCATGTCCTTCGGCGAGCTGCGGCAGGCGCAGCTCGGTCACCTTCCAGCCGCGGTGACTCAGCGTGCCGGTGAACGGCGCCTTGCCCACGACGTTGCCGGTCAGCCGCACCTGCGCGGCGTCGAAGCCGGCCGGCAGCGTGAGGCGCGCGCCCTCGCTCTCGGTGCGCACCGGCGCGAGCGTCATGTGCTCCTTGAGCACCTTGCGGCAGCCCTCGTGCACCAGCCGCGCGGCGGCACCGATGTCGGCGTCGCCATAGGCGGTGATGTCCTCCTGCACGAAGTCGATCAGGCGCGCGTCGCGCTGCAGCAGGCCCAGCAGCTGCAGCGCCGCGTCCGGCGTGGCCTCCTTCAGCGTGATGATCTGAGGCGGCGGGGGCGGAGGCGGCGGCTCGACCGGCGCGGGCGCGGCCACCGGAGCCGGCGCCGGGGCAG
>JAUPTP010000019.1 GCA_030918015.1 Pseudomonadota bacterium | reverse complement strand
GTCGACATCGCTGCGCGCTACAACGACCAGGGCGCCGACGAGCTGACCTTCCTCGACATCACCGCCACCAGCGACGGCCGCGACCTGATCCTGCACATCATCGAGGCGGTGGCCTCGCAGGTCTTCATCCCGCTGACGGTGGGCGGGGGCGTGCGCACGGTGGCCGATGTGCGCCGGCTGCTCAACGCCGGCGCCGACAAGGTCAGCTTCAACTCGGCGGCGGTGGCCAATCCGCAGGTGATCCGCGAGGCCAGCGACAAGTACGGCTCGCAGTGCATCGTCGTGGCGATCGACGCCAAGCGCCGCGTCGGCGAGGACCTCGCCGCCAAGGGCCCGGGCTGGGACGTCTACACCCACGGCGGGCGCAAGAACATGCACATCGACGCGGTGGCGTGGGCGGCGCAGATGGCGCAGATGGGCGCCGGCGAGATCCTGCTGACCAGCATGGACCGCGACGGCACCAAGATCGGCTTCGACCTCGACCTGACCCGCGCGGTGAGCGATGCGGTGTCGGTGCCGGTGATCGCCTCGGGCGGCGTGGGCAACCTCGACCATCTGGCCGACGGCGTGCAGCAGGGCGGGGCGGATGCGGTGCTGGCCGCCAGCATCTTCCACTACGGCGAGCACACCGTGGGCGAGGCCAAGGCGCTGATGGCCTCGCGCGGGATCCCGGTGCGGATCTGAGCGTGGCGCGACCGCCGGGTCGCGCTCAGACCAGCCCGTTGCGGATCGCGTAGACCGTCAGCTCGGAGTTGTTGGCCATGCCCAGCTTCTCCAGCACGCGCGCGCGGTAGACGCTGACGGTCTTGGGGCTGAGCGAGAGTTCCTCGGCGATGTCGGACAGGCGCTTGCCGGAGGCGATCATCGTCAGCGTCTGCAGCTCGCGGTCGGAGAGCTTCTCGTGCGGCGCCTCGGGCGCGGGCGTGGTCAGGCTCTCGACCAGCATCTGCGCCATCTCGGCGGTGATGTACTTGCGCCCCTGCGCGACCATGCGCACCGCAGCGACGATCTGCGCCGGGTCGGCCCCCTTGTTGACATAGCCGTAGGCGCCGGCGCGCAGCGCGCGCAGCGCGTACTGGTC
Organism: Pseudomonadota bacterium; assembly: GCA_030918015.1. GTDB lineage: Bacteria > Pseudomonadota > Gammaproteobacteria > Burkholderiales > Burkholderiaceae_C > Sphaerotilus. Next base: position 11,461 of record JAUPTP010000019.1, on the reverse strand, counting down.
CTCCGGGTACATCGAGACGATCAGTACCCGGATCGGCGAGCCCTCGTCCTTGAGCACATGCAGCACGTCCAGGCCGCTGCGCCCGGGCATGCTGATGTCGAGCACCAGCACGTCGCACGAGGTGCTGCGCAGCAGCGTGCGCAGCTCGCCGTACTCGCCGGCCTCGCCGACGATCTGCATGTCGGGCTGCTCGGCCAGCGTGTCGCGGATGCCACGGCGGATCAGCGCGTGGTCGTCGCACAGGATGACGCGCGTCATAGCGCTCCCCAGGTGGATGGATCGTGCGGACTGCCCAGGGGCAGGTCGATGTCGGTGTCACCGGGGCGCGAGCTGGTGCCGACCACGTCGAGCGGCACCGACAGGATCAGCGTCGTTCCGGTGGGCGAGCTGCTCAGGTCGATCCAGCCGCCGACGGTGTCGGCCCGCTCATGCAGACCACGGATGCCGAAGGAGCGCGCCTTGCCGAGATCCTGATTCGACAGGCCGCGGCCATTGTCGCTGATCTCCAGCGACAGCACCCCGGCGGCCACGGTCAGGTCGACCTGCACCCGGGTGGCATGGGCATGCTTGGAGATGTTGGTGAGGGCCTCCTGGGCCGTGCGGTAGGCCACCAGCGGCACGCCGGGGGGCAGGCGCAGGTGGTCGTGGCTGGTGCGGAAGGCGGTGAGGATGCCGTTGCGCCGCTCGAAGCGCTGCGTCATCCACTGCAGCGCCGCCACCAGGCCCTGCTCGAGGATGGCCGGGCGCAGGTTGTGCATGATGCGCTGGCTGGCCTCGATCGCGTGGTTGACCGTCTCCAGCGCCTGCTGCGCGCGCTCGGCCATCGGGCCGTTGGGCGCGTGGCGGGCCAGCCAGGCCAGATCGAATTTGACCGCGGTCAGCGAGCCGCCGACATCGTCATGGATCTCGCGCGCGATGGCGGCCCGCTCCATCTCGATCGAGGTCTGCAGGTGCTGCGCCAGCTCCGAGAGCCGCTTGCGCGAGCGCGCCAGCTCCTCGTCGCTGCGCTGGCGGGCCCTCAGGCCCTCGCAGACCTCGACCGCATGCAGCAGCGCCGGCACCAGCCGCGCCAGGTTGCTCTTGAGCAGGTAGTCGGAGGCGCCGTTGCGCATCGCCTCGACCGCGGTGTCCTCGCCGATCTCGCCCGAGACCAGGATGAAGGGAAGCAGCGTGTCGCGCTCGCGCAGCAGCTCCAGCGCCACCAGGCCGGAGAAGCCCGGCAGGTTGTAGTCGGAGATCACCGCATCCCAGCGCTGCTCCAGCGCCGCCAGGAAAGCGCCCTCGGTGTCGATGCGTTCCATCGAGGGTTCGATGCCGCCACGGCGCAGGTGGGCCAGGACCAGCTGGTGATCCAGTTCCGAGTCCTCGAGGTGGAGCACGCGCAATCGGCGCAGCTGAGTGGGTCGGGGCATGGGCGGTTGATCAGAGGCGGACAACGCTTTTTCACATGTCAGGAACTGGGCTGGATTTTGATGCGTGATCCCTGCACCAGCGACAAGGGGGTTTGAGAAAAATTGATGCAATCGACACCGTTCTGTGTCCCCCAACAACGCCGAGCTGCTGCCGGAGAGATTCATGCCATCCATCCTCGCTGTCGACGATTCCCCTTCCATGCGCCAGATGGTCCAGTTCACGCTCAAGAGCGCCGGCTATCAGGTCGTGGAGGCGGTCGACGGAGCCGACGCCTGGGAAAAGGCGGGGCGCCAGCAGTTCGATCTGGTCCTGACCGACCAGAACATGCCCCGCATGGACGGCACCTCGCTCACCCGCAAGCTGAGAGAGACCTCGCAGTACCGCAGCACGCCGATCCTGATCCTGACCACCGAGTCGGGGGACGACATGAAGAAGGCCGGCCGGGAGGCGGGGGCGACGGGCTGGCTGGTCAAGCCCTTCGACTCGATGAAGCTGCTCGAGGTCATCCGCATGGTCATCCGCTGAGCCTGATCCAGGGCAGGGCATGCCCTTGCATGCGCGGGCACCGGCGGGCCGCTCAGGCGCGCTGCCCTGTGCTCATGGCCCCGCCGTCATTCGAATGATCTCCGCCGCCCGCACCGGGCCCGGGCACCGGGCTCACTGAGGAAGCACCGACACCATGGCCGATCGACTCTCCCAAGGCTCAGCCTCTTCGCGCTCCAGCGACGGCGGCCTCGACCTGCAGCAGTTCCACCAGACCTTCTTCGAGGAGGCGGCAGAGAACCTGCAGAGCATGGAGCAGCTGCTGCTCGCGCTCGATCCGGCTGCGGTCGACGACGAGACGCTCAATGCGATCTTCCGGGTCGCGCACTCGATCAAGGGCGGTGCGGCCACCTTCGGCTTCACGGCCGTGGCCACGCTGGCCCACGAGATGGAGACGCTGCTCGACCGGCTGCGCCGCCATGAGCTGTCGCCCACGCCGCCGATGGTGGATGTGCTGCTGCGTGGCGGCGATGCGCTGTGGGGTCTGCTGTCGTTCCAGCAGGGCCTGACCGACGAGGCGCCGGAAACCGGGGGGCTGGTGGCCGACATCCGCCGGCTCGCCAGTCTGGATGCGGCGGAGAGCGCCCCTGCGCCCGCTGCTGCGGCGCCGGCGGCGCAGTCCGTGCCCGCGGCCAAGCCCAAGATGGCGGGCGCGCGCGAGCTCGAGGTGCGCATCGGGCCGCTGGAGCTGCCCCAGACGGCCAGTCATCTGCATGAGCTCTTCGAGGAGATTCCCGGCATCGGCGAGATGAAGCCGCTGGACTTCGGCGAGCCGGTGGATGGCATGCGCCGCTTCACCGTCACCACCAACTGCACCGACAACGAGCTGCTCGACCTGTTCAGCTTCCATGTCGATCGCAAGCTGGTGCACCTGATGGAGTCGGGGCCGGGGTTCGGCTTCTACGAAGGCAATCCGGGGGTGCCTTCGGCTGCACCGGAGCCGCCGCCCGCCGGGTCTCCGGCCCCGTCGGCGCCACCGGCCGCTGCAGCGACGGCGCCGGCCAAGAGCGGCGGCAGCCGCGCACCGGCCGCGCCGGATGCGGCGACGCTGCGCGTCTCGGTCGAGAAGGTCGACCAGCTGATCAACCTGGTGGGCGAGCTGGTCATCACCCAGGCGATGCTGATCCAGGGCAGCCGCTCGCTCGACCCGGTGGTGCACCAGTCGCTGGTCAGCGCGATCAACCTGATGGAGCGCAACTCGCGCGACCTGCAGGATGCGGTGATGTCGATCCGCATGATCCCGATGTCGGCGGTCTTCAGCCGTTTCCCGCGCATGCTGCGCGACCTCTCGGGCAAGCTGGGCAAGCAGGTCGAGCTGGTCACGCACGGCGAGGCCACCGAGCTCGACAAGGGCCTGATCGAGAAGATCACCGACCCGCTGACCCACCTGGTGCGCAACTCCTGCGACCACGGCATCGAGCTGCCGCAGGTGCGGGTGCAGGCGGGCAAGCCGGCGGTGGGCACGATCACGCTGTCGGCCTGGCACCAGGGGGGCTCGGTCGTCATCGAGGTGCGTGACGACGGCAAGGGCCTGTCGCGCGAGAAGCTGATCTCCAAGGCGATCGAGCGCGGCCTGCAGGCCTCCGACTCGATGACCGATGCGCAGGTCTGGAACCTGATCTTCGAGCCGGGCTTCTCCACCGCCGAGCAGGTCACCGACGTCTCGGGCCGCGGTGTCGGCATGGACGTGGTGAAGAAGAACATCCTCGGCCTGGGCGGGCGGGTCGACATCGAGTCGGCGCCGGGCTGCGGCATGAGCGTGAAGGTGCGCCTGCCGCTGACGCTGGCGATCATGGACGGCATGAGCGTGGCCGTCGGCGACGAGGTCTACATCCTGCCGCTGGGCTCGGTGGTCGAGAGCGACCTGATCGGGCCCGACCGCATCCGCTCGCTGGGCAACAACAACCGCGTGGCCAAGGTGCGCGAGGAGTACCTGCCGGTGGTGGATCTGGCGCAGCATTTCGGCGTCTGGCGCGATGAGCCGGCTGCGCAGCCGATCATGGTGATCGTCGAGTCGGAAGGCTCGCGCGCCGCGCTGATCGTCGACGAGCTGATCGGTCAGCAGCAGGTGGTGGTGAAGAACCTCGAGACCCACTACAAGCGCATCCCGCATGTGTCGGGCGCGACGATTCTCGGCAACGGCCGGGTGGCGCTGATCCTCGACATCGCCACGCTGGTGCAGGCCCGCTGAGGCGGCCGGCATCACCTCAGGAAAGAACCAAGGAAAAGCGATGCAGGATCTGTTCTGGAATTTCAAGATCCGCTTGCGCATGGCCGCCGCGGTGGCCATGCTGATCGGGCTGTTTGCGGTGATCGGCGCCATGGTCTGGACGGGGGCGGACCGGATGCTGATCCTCGGCACCATGGGCGCGATGCTGGCGGTGGTCGTGCCGCTGACCTTGCTCAATTCGTCCTCGATCGTCGTGCCGATCGCCCGCGCCCAGCAGCTGACGGATGCGATCACCCAGGGCGACCTCGGCACCCGCCTGGAGGTGCAGGGCGATGACGAGGCGGCGCAGCTGCTGCGCGCGCTGCTGCGCATGCAGGATGCGGTCGGCGCGATCGTCGGCAGCATCCGCGAGTCGACCGAGGCGGTGGGCACCGCCAGCACGCAGATCGCCGCGGGCAACCAGGAACTGTCGATGCGCACCGAGCAGACCGCCGGTTCGCTGCAGCAGACTGCCAGCTCGATGGAGCAGCTCAGCGAGACGGTGCGCCAGACAGCCGACTCGGCGCAGCGCGCCAACGAGCTGGCCGTGCAGGCCTCGGGCGCGGCGCAGCGCGGTGGCGACGTGATGACCCAGGTGGTCAGCAACATGGAGGAGATCAGCGCCTCCAGCCGCAAGATCGCCGAGATCATCGGCGTGATCGACGGCATTGCTTTCCAGACCAACATCCTGGCGCTCAATGCGGCGGTGGAGGCGGCGCGGGCCGGCGAGCAGGGCCGCGGCTTCGCGGTGGTCGCCGGCGAGGTGCGCAATCTGGCCCAGCGCAGCGCGCATGCGGCCAAGGAAATCAAGACCCTCATCGGCGCCAGCGTCGACAAGGTGGGTGCGGGCACGCACCTGGTCCATGATGCCGGCCGCGCCATGAGCGACATCGTCGGCGGCGTGCAGCGGGTCAGTGACCTGATCAGCGAGATCACCGCCTCGACCAGCGAGCAGAGCACCGAGCTCGGCCGGGTCAGCGCCGCGGTCAGCCAGCTCGATCAGATGACGCAGCAGAATGCTGCGCTGGTCGAGGAAAGTGCAGCGGCGGCAGACAGCCTGCGCCGCCAGGCGGCGACCCTGGCCGCGGGCGTGAAGACCTTCCAGCTGGGTTCGGGCGGAACGTCGCATCGCCTGAGCGCTGTGCCCGCACCGGTGGCCTCCCCGCGGCCCGCGGCCTCCGCGGCCCGGCCTGCGAGCGCGCCGGCCCCGAAGGCGGCGGCAGCTCCTGCGCCGGTCAGCCGCCCGACTCCCGCGCCTGCTCCGGTGGTCGAGCGCAAGGTCGCTCCGGCGCCAGCGCCCGTGGCCGAGACTGGCTCGACGGAGCAGTGGGAATCCTTCTGAAGGTGTCCGCTGCGAACCGAGGGCCGCATTCCTGAACCCAGGGGATTCAGGTGGGCGAGGTCAGTCCGGCTTCGGGTTCATCTGACGCGAGACGATCGCACCAGCTGGACAATGTTCCAAGCCCGGGCTCGCGAGAGCATCGGTTCAAGGAAATATAAAACCCCCGCGGACGCAGCGGACGGGGCTCATTCTAGCGGCATTCCTGGCGCGCCGAGACTGGCCTCGATGCGCCGAACGAGCCCGTCGACGTCGATGGTGATCGGGGGCGGCGCGGGCGGCGGCGGGGGGGGCAGCGGCATGGGCGTGCCCCCGGTGTGGCGCAGCTCGCTGAGGGCGTAGGCGATGTTGAGCGCCGCCAGCACGGCGATGCGCTCGCGGGCCTTGACCCGACCGGCGTCGCGGATTGCGCACATCTCCCGGTCCACGCGCGTGACCGCCTCGGCCAGGACCGCATCGCCCCCTTCCGGGCAGGCCAGCATGTAGATCTGGCCCATGATGCTGACTTCCATCTGCTTCATGCTCATACCCCTCCGCCGGAGGCGCCGCGCTCGTGGGTGTCGACATCTCCGGCCGGCAGCCTCTCGATCAGCGCATCGATGCGCGTGCGGGCGGCGGCGTAGCGCGAGCGCAGGTTGTCCCGTTCGGCCGCGACCGCGGTGAGCTGCTGCTCGAGCTGGGCATTGGCCCGCTTGAGCTCTTCGTGGCGAAGGATCAGCCGTTCGATGCGGTCGGCGAGGTCTTCGAGTGTGGACATTGCGCGGCAGTGTTTCGGGTTTGCGCGAACGCCACAGGCGCGGGCGCAGGAACAGCTCCGATTGTAGTGGTGCACTGCCGCAATGTTTACAATTGCCCTTGTTGGTGCCTGAACCGCCGGATCCGGGGGTCGGGTTGAACGGGAAACAGGACGGTCAAGGCCCACCGGGTCGGCCCAGCCTGTGCTGCCCCCGCAACGGTAATCGGACGGGAGTCGATGACTCTCCACCCCCTGCAAGCAAGGGCCACTGGTGTCGAGATGATGCCGGGAAGGCCGCATGGGGCACGTCCGTCAGCCCGGATACCGGCCAACAGGGGGCCGTCCGATGTCATGTCGCTCGGCCGTGAGGTGCCAGGCCTGCGGGGAAGCGGGCCGCACGTTCCTGCATTGTCTTTCCATGTCTGACCTTTCCCTGGGCACTCGCCTGCCCGAATCGCCCCTGCGTGCCACTACCGCGGCTGCCTGTGCCGTGCTGCTGGGGCTGCCCCTGGGCGTGGCCGCCCAGACGACCGCTCCGGCCGAGGTGTCGCTGCCGGCGGTCGTCGTCACCGCCACCCGCACGCCGGTGCAGGTCGATCGCACGATCGCCGACGTCACCGTGCTGACGGCCGAGGACCTGGCAGTCCAGTCGGGGCGCACGCTGACCGAGGTGCTGGCCCAGCAGGCCGGCCTCCAGTTCACCTCCAACGGCGGGCTGGGCAAGTCGAGCGCGCTGTTCGTCCGCGGCCTTGGCGCGACCCATGTGCTGCTGCTGGTCGATGGCGTGCGCTACGGCTCGGCCACGACCGGCCAGGCCGATTTCGACAACCTGCCGCTGGGCGACATCGATCACATCGAGATCGTGCGCGGCCCGATGGCCAGCCTGTACGGCAGCGACGCGGTCGGCGGCGTGGTGCAGGTCTTCACCCGCCGTGCCAAGGCGGGCCAGGGCGTGCGCGGCAACGGCGCGCTGACGGCCGGCAGCCACGGCTACGCCCAGGGCAGCGGCGGCCTGAGCTTCGACGACGGCCTGTGGAACGGCGCCGTCCAGCTGGTGCACACCGAGAACCGCGGCTTCTCGTCGACGAACGAGCGGACCAATGTTCGCTATGGCCCGTACTCGGCGGATTACAACGCGGATCGCGACGGCTTCAACCAGAAGGCTGGCAGCGTGCAGCTGGGTCTGCGTCTGCCCCAGGGCTGGCAGATCAACACCCGGCTGCTGCAGTCGGAGGCCCGCACGGGCTATGACGACGGCGAGGGCGCGACGGCGCTGGCCCGTCTGCGCGCGCAGGTCGCCTCGGTCGATGTCGCCGGTCAGGTGACGCCGGGCTGGAACACGCAGCTGCGCGTGGCCCGCAGCGCCAACGACTACGAGACGCTGGCCGCGGCCGCGTCGTGGGCCGAGCTGGGCACGATCGCCACCGTGCAGCAGCAGCTCAGCTGGGACAACACCTTCGCGCTGCCGGTGGGCTCGCTGCTGGTGGTGGCCGAGCACCTGACGCAGAAGGTGTCCAAGCCGGCTGACAACTACGACGTCACCGAGCGCACCATCCGCAGCGCCGCGCTGGGCTACAACGCCGCGGTGGGTGCGCACACCGTGCAGGCCAGCGTGCGCCATGACGCCAACTCGCAGTACGGCGACCAGACCACCGGCAACCTGGGCTACGGCTATGCGCTGACCCCGGCGCTGCGCCTGACCGCGCAGGCCGGCACCAGCTTCGTCGCGCCGAGCTTCAATCAGCTCTACTGGCCGTCCTACGGCAATTCGCTGCTCGAGCCGGAGACGGGCAAGCACGCCGAGATCGGCCTGCGCTATGTGCTGGGCGCGCATCAGCTCTCGGCCACCGTGTTCGGCAACCGCATCCGCGGCTACATCACGGCCGGCAGCAATCCGGTCAACCTGCCGTATGCGCAGAGCCACGGCGTGACGCTGGCGTATGACGGCCGGATCGGCCCGGTGCGCCTGGCCGCGGCGGTCGACCACATGAACCCCCGCAACGACACCGAGGGCAGCGCCAACCAGGGCAAGCTGCTGCCGCGCCGCGCGCGCAACGACGCCAAGCTGTCTGCCGATGTCGAGCTGGGCGCCTGGACGGTCGGCAGCGCGCTGCAGGCCTACAGCCACCGCTTCGACGATGCCGCCAACACCTTCCGCCTGGCCGGCTACGCGGTGGCCGACCTGCATGCGCAGTGGCAGTTCCAGCGCGACTGGTCGCTGGCGGCGCGTCTGAACAACGTGTTCGACCGCCAGTACGAGACCGCCTGGGGCTACAACCAGCCCGGCCGCGAGCTCTACGTCACGCTGCGTTACAGCCCGCGCTGAGGCTGAGCGATCATCGGGCCATCATGAAGCATCCGCACCACGAATTCGTCCTGGGGGGGCAGCGCAGCGGCAAGTCGCGCTGCGGCGAGCGCCGCGCGGCCGACTGGCTGGCCGGCGCCCCGGGGCGCCGGGCGGTGCTGCTGGCCACCGCGCTGGGCGGCGATGGCGAGATGCGCGAGCGCATCGAGCGCCACCGCCTCGACCGCCTGGAGCGGGTGCCGGCGATGGCGACCGACGAGGACTGCCTCGATCTGGCCGCCGCGCTGCGTCGCCATGCGGCGCCCGGCACGCTGGTGCTGGTCGACTGCCTGACGCTGTGGACCACCCGCTGGCTGATGCCGCTCGAGGGCGAGCCGGCCGACGCGGCGCGCTGGCAGGCGGCCTGCGATGCACTGATCGCCGCGCTGCAGCAGGCGCCGGGCCCGGTGGTGCTGGTCTCCAACGAGATCGGCCTGGGGCTGGCGCCGCTGTCGCGCGAGGCCCGACACTTCGTCGACGCGCTCGGGCGGCTGCACCAGCAGGTGGCGGCCGCGTGCGGTCGCGTCACGCTGATGGTGGCGGGCCTGGAAATGGCGGTGCGGCCATGAGGCTCGTGCGCAGGTGGCTGCTCGCGCTGCTGCTGCTTCTGGCGCTGGGGCCTGCCCAGGCGGACCGGTGGGGCGCGGCAAGCGCCGTGCCCCGGCGCATCGTCTCGCTGATGCCCTCGCTGACCGAGACGGTCTGCGCCCTGGAGGCCTGCGACCGGCTCGTGGGGGTCGATCGCTATTCGAACTGGCCGGCCGCGGTCGGTCGGCTGCCGCATCTGGGCGGCATGGATGATCCGCAGATCGAGCGCATCGTGGCGCTGCGTCCCGATCTGGTGCTGGCCGCGCCGTCGAGCCGGGCCGTGGGCCGGCTGCAGGCGCTGGGCCTGCGGGTGGTGGTGCTGGAGTCGCGCACCAGCGAGGAGGCGCGCCGCACCGCCGAGGCCCTGGCCGTGCTGCTCGGCCAGCCGGGGCAGGGCGCGGCGCTGTGGGCGCGCATCGATGCGCAGGTCCAGCGGGCCGTGGCCCGCGTGCCGGCCGCCTGGCAGGGGCGGCGGGTCTATTTCGAGGTCGATGCGGCCCCGTACGCCGCCGGGCGCAGCTCCTTCATCGGCGAGCTGCTGCAGCGCTTCGGGCTGGTCAACATCGTGCCGGCCCAGCTCGGGCCGTTTCCGAAGATCAACCCCGAATTCATCGTGCGCGCCGCGCCCGACGTGGTGATGGCCATCGACCGCAACATCGCCGAGATGCCGACGCGACCCGGCTGGTCGACGCTCAAGGCCTTGCAGGCCGGGCGCGCCTGTGCCTTCACCGCCTCCGGCTACGATACCCTGGTGCGGCCGGGGCCGCGTCTGGGGGACGCGGCCGAACTGGTCGCCGATTGTCTGGGAGCCTTGCGATGAGTCGCCAGGAACTGCGCCGTCGCCAGCTGCTGGCCCGTGCGCTCTTGATCGTCACGGTGCTGGGCCTGCTGGCGGGCCTGCTGGTCGGCAGCGAAGGGGCCAGCGTCGGTGCGCTGCGTGCGCTGATCCATGATGGCTCGGCCGGCATGGTGCTCGGCCAGATCCGCCTGCCGCGCACGCTCGGGGCCTGGCTGACGGGGGCGCTCTTCGGTCTGGCCGGGGCGATCGCGCAGGGGCTGTTCCGCAATCCGCTGGCCGACCCGTATCTGCTCGGCTCGGCCGCGGGGGCTTCGCTGGGGGTGGTGCTGGTGCTGTCGCTGGGCTCGGTGGGTGCGGCCGAGGCGCTGGGCTGGCTGCCCCGGCTCGGGCTGGTGGGGGCGGCCTTCTGCGGCGCGCTGCTGGGCGTGCTGCTGACGCTGTCGCTGGCGCAGGGCGCCACCCAGACCACCCGGCTGCTGCTGGCGGGCGTGGTGGTCGGCGTGGTGCTGGGCGCGTTCAACGACCTGCTCACCACCCTGGAGCCGGAGGCGCTGCGCGGCAAGCAGACCTTCCTGCTGGGCACGACCGGCTTCCTCGGCTGGACCTCGTGCGCCTTGCTGGTGCTGGTGCTGGCGCTGGTGCTGCCGCCGGCCTGGCGGCTGGCGCGGGTGCTCGACGCGCTGTCGCTGGGCGAGGACAGCGCCACCAGCCTGGGCCTGTCGCTGCCGAAGCTGCGGCTGGTGATGGTGGGCATGATGGCGCTGGCCACCGGCACCGCGGTGGCGCAGGCGGGCATGATCGCCTTCGTCGGGCTGGTGGCGCCCCACCTGGTGCGGCGCTGCGTGCACGCCACGCACGGCTACCGCCTGCTGGCCAGCGCGGCGATGGGCGGCGCCCTGCTGATGGTGGCCGATGTGCTCTCGCGCTGGCTGATCGCGCCGCAGGAGCTGCCCGTGGGCGTGCTGACCGCGGTGCTCGGCGGCTCCTACCTGCTGTGGCTGCTGCAGCGCCACGAGGCCCAGGGATGAGCAGCACCTTCGCGTCGGCTGACGCCATGCTCAGCGCCCGGGCCCTGCAGGTCCGTCTGGGCGAGCGCGTGGTGCTGCGGGGCATCGACCTGGATTTCGGTTCGGGCTGGACGGCCATCGTCGGACCCAACGGGGCCGGCAAGTCGACGCTGCTGCGGGCCCTGGCGGGGCTGCAGCCGCTCGAGCACGGCGAGGTGCGGCTCGATCATGCGCCGCTGGCGGACTGGCCCGAGCGCCAGCGCGCACGCCGTCTGGCCTGGCTGGCCCAGCACGGCGAGGCCTCGGGCGAGCTGACCGTCATCGACGTGGTGCGGCTGGGCCGGCTGCCGCATGTCGGGCTGTTCGGCCGGCTCGGCCGCAAGGACGAGCACGAGGTCGAGCAGGCCATGCAGAACACCGGCTGCGCGGCCTGGCGGCACCGCCGCCTGGGCGAGCTGTCCGGGGGCGAGCGCCAGCGCGTGC
>JAUPTP010000426.1 GCA_030918015.1 Pseudomonadota bacterium | reverse complement strand
AGCACCCGGCAGATCGGCTCGACCCCGAACTGGGTCCTGACCTCGTCCACGAACGCGGTCACCACGGCAGTCGCGGGTCGAGCTCCCGCGCGAAGAACGTCTTGATATGCGGGTGATCTCGGGCTGTTGACGGGGGTGTTGGCTGCCGGGGTCCACTCGACCCGCGGAGGCTGCCTTCATGCTCGTTGTCCCTGACCCGTCCGGCGTGACGGGTGATGTCCGTCCGAGCCTTGGCGAGGACCTGCTGGATGAGTATCTGGTGTTCGTCGCGGCCCGCTGTCGACCGAACACGATGCTGGCGGTGTTCTTCGACCTGCGCGTCTTCTTCCGGGTGGTCGGCAAGCCCGCCATGGAGGTCACCACTGCCGACGTGCTGGCCTTCATCGTGGAGCAGCGCGCTCCTCGCCGCGGCAACGTGGTCCGCATCGCCGATGGGGAGTCGGGCATGGCGGCCTCGACGATCAAGCGGCGACTGGCCAGCGTCTCGGGCCTGTTCTCCTACCTGACCGCGCGTGGCCTGGTGCCGGTGAACCCGGTCCCGCGCGGCCTGGCCGCGCGTCGTCCGGGAGCCCGTGGCGTTCCGTTGATCCGCGCGCCGAGGCGGCTACCACGGATCCTGGCGCCGGGCGAGGTGACTGCGCTGCTGGCAGCACTGCGCACGCACCGTGATCGCGCCCTGGTCCTGGTGATGGTGCTGGGCGGGCTGCGACGTATCGAGGCGCTGGGCCTGGCGTTGGGTGACCTGCAGCCAGGAGACCGCCGGGTCAGGATCACGCAGGCCAAGGGCGGGCGGGAGCGGATCGTTCCCGTCGACGACGCGTTCTTCAGGGCGCTGCGCGACTACCTCGACGGGGAGCGCCCTGGTGATGCGGCGACGGACCGCGTGTTCGTGGTGCTGAAGGGCCCGAACCGAGGCAGGCCCTTGTCGGCGTCGGGGGCGGACGAGATCCTTCAGGGAGCCAGGCGCCGGGCCGGGCTGCCGCATGCGACCTGCCATGAGCTGCGGCATACCTGCTTCACCCGGCTGCGGGAGGCCGGGATGGCGCTGGAGGCGATCCAGGCGCAGGCGGGCCACGCGTCGATCGAGTCGACGCGGATCTACCTGCACCTCTCGGCGGACTGGCTGGCCGGTGAGTATCGGCAGGCGATGGACGTCATCGCCGCCGCCTGGGATACCGGGGACATCCGGTGAGCCCGGCCGTCGGCACGGGACCCGGCGTGGCTGACCCGTTCGAGGGGATCGTGGCGGGCTACCAGCACGCCGGCAAGAACGGTGCCGCGTTCAAGGAGCGCCGCCTCGCGACCGTTCACTACCAGCGACTGTTCGCCGACGTGACGGGCTGGCGGGCTGCGCCCATCACCGACCGGTTGGCCGCCGCCGAACCGGTCCGCGCGTTCGCGTCCTGGGCAGCGGTCATGACTACGACTGCAGTTGACGCCGGATACGTCGTCGCCAGCCGGTCGAAATGGGGCAAGCACGTCGCCGCCCGCGAACCGGCAACCAAGGCCGAGTTCTACGTGCAGGCTGCGAGCCTGGGCTTCGACCACCTCGAGATCGACAAGATGTGGTCCAAGCTCTCCCAGATCTCCGTGATCGCCGGGACACCGGTCGCCGCCCTCGGCGCCGGCTCCTACGCGGCAGCACGGGACTCTTTCCGGGCCGCGGTCATCGCTGCACGAGGGCACGCCCCGAAGACGCTGAACACCCCACTGTTCGGGCTGGACGCGGTGATGTTCCACCGGGGCCAGGGCCCGACCCCGGTGCCGCGCAAGCCATGGGCCGCACGCAGCACCCACGAAATCCAATGGGAGCAGGTCCATGCGGTCGCGCCGGTGCTGGCAGGGACGGTCGCCCGCTACCTGGACCAACTGGCGGTCAGCCTGCGCCCTTCATCGGTCGCGGCCATCGACATCACGCTGCGGCAGCTGGCCGGCTGGGTCATCGCGCACCGCCCGGACGTCACGTGCGTGGCCGGCATCGACCGGGCCTGCATCGAAGGCTACAAGGCCGCGATCGCCGCACGCCCTGGCTATCGCGGCATCACCACCTTGTCGAAGACCACGATCGGGATGCGCGTGGGACACCTGCGGGCATTCTTCGAGCGGATCATCGAATGGGGCTACCCGGACGCCCCCGCCCGGCCTCCGGTGTTCACCACCGACCGGCCGATCAAGGACCGGCCCCTGCCGAAGTTCCTCGACGACGCGGCCGCCGCCGCGTTCATGGCCGCCGCCCGGAACCTGCCCGAGCCGCTGGACCGGCTGCTCATCGAGATCCTCGCCCGCACCGGCATGCGCAAGGGCGAACTCCTCGGACTGCGCCTCGACGCCGTCGTCCAGATCGGATCCGCGTTCTGGCTGCGCACCCCGGTCGGCAAGCTCCACACCGACCGCTACGTCCCCCTGCACCCCACCGTGAAGGACCTCCTCGATGACTGGATCGCCGCCCGGCCCGACTGGCAGGCCAGCGACCTGATGCTCACCAGCCGCGGCCGACCGATCCCGCCCTCCCGCGTCGACCAGGCCGTCCAGCGCGCAGCGACGATCGCCGGCATCGGACATGTCCACCCCCACCAGCTCCGCCACACCCTGGCCACCCAAGCCATCAACCGCGGCATGAGCCTGGAAGCGATCGCCGCGCTTCTGGGCCACCAGACGATGACCATGACGATGGTCTATGCCCGCATTGCTGACCGCGTCGTCGCCGAGGAGTACTTCAACGTCACCGCCAAGGTCCAGACCCTCTACGACCAGTCCGAACCCGCGCGGCTGCCCGCTACCGAAGAGGGCAACGCGATGCGGCACCTGCGCACCGAGCACCAGCGCCTGCTCGGCAACGGCTACTGCGTCAGGCCCGCGCAGGTCGACTGCCACTACGACATCATCTGCGAAGGCTGCACCTTCTTCCAGACCACCATCGAGTTCCGCCCCACGCTCCAAGCCCAGCATGACGATGCATGCAAGAAGGGCCAGGCCGCCCGTCAAGCCGCGTTCCAGACCCTCCTCGACCGACTCGACGACACCGGCACTTGACACCGATCACCCACATATGCCGCGGCCCGCTTCAGGATCTCGTTCTCCATCCCGAGCACGCGGTTCCTGCGGCGTAGGTCCGCAAGCTCCCTGCGCTCCTCGGAAGTCAGGCCAGGCTGATGGCCTTCATTGACGTCGGC
>JAUPTP010000425.1 GCA_030918015.1 Pseudomonadota bacterium | reverse complement strand
CGGCCACCTCGGCCTCGGCGGCCGCGGCGCAGACCAGCTCGACCGCGCCCAGCCGCGAGGCCTCGGGCGCGCTCGGCTTGGTCAGGCGGTAGACATAGACCAGATCGGAGGCGACGCAGGCCGCGGCCTCGGCCATCGCCGCGTCGGGCTCGCCCGCGCCGGCCCAGACCAGCGCGGCGCGGCTGGCGCCGCCCCCCTTGATCAGGCCCAGCGCGGCGGCCAGCGCCTTCTTCCAGGCCCGGGCGCCGCCCTCGGACGCCACCGCCACGGCCAGGCGGGCCGCCTTCAGGCCAGCGGGGCGATGGACATAGAGCGTGCGCCCCGGCTTGAGCGCCAGATCGCCCTGCGCGACCGCATCGTCGAGCAGCGCACGCAGCGCCCCCTCGAGCCGCCAGGCCGCCTGATCCGCTGGCACGATGACGACCAGCGCCTCGCGATCCAGTTCCGAATAGTCCTGCGTTGCCGCCACGAGAGTTCGAACGTCCATAATTCCGCGCTGTTTCAAGACGAGCCGATGTTATTCGATTCCACCCTGCGCAAGCAGCTTTCCCGCAGCTTCGGCGGCACGCTGATCGTCACGCTGACGATCGTGCTGACCATGATGCTGATCCGCACCCTCGGCATGGCCGCGGGCGGCCAGGTCTCGCCCCAGGACGTCGTCCTGCTGCTGGGCTACATCGCGCTGGCCCAGCTGCCCACCATGCTGAACCTGTCGCTCTTCGTGGCGGTGGTGTCGGTGCTCACGCGCATGTACCGCGACAGCGAGATGGCCGTCTGGTTCAGCAGCGGCGTGTCGCTGGCGCGCTTCGTGCGCCCGGTGCTGCGCTTCGCCACCCCCGTGCTGGTGACGATCGCCGCGCTGATGCTGCTGATCTGGCCCTGGGCCAACCGCAACGCCACCGAGCTGCGCGAGCGCTACGACCGCCGCTCCGACCTGTCGCGCGTGGCCCCGGGCCAGTTCCAGACCTCCAGCGACGGCCGGCGCGTGTTCTTCCTCGACAAGCAGTCGCCCGACAGCAGCGACGGGCGCAACATCTTCATCCTCGACCAGCGCGACGATGGCGAGTCGGTCACCACCGCGCAGGCCGGACGCATCGAGCCGCTGGACGACGGCCGCCGCGAGCTGGTGCTCTCCAGCGGCGCGCGCACCGACCTCGACACCACCGGCGACACGCGCACGATCGCCCGCTTCGAGCGCTACGTCGTGCGCATCGGCGAGAAGACGGGCAGCGCGCGGGCCGACATCCCCCCGAAGGCACAAGGCACGCTCGACCTGCTGGCCTCGGACAGCCCGCGCAGCCGCGGCGAGCTGGTCTGGCGCCTGGGCATGATCGCTGCGGCCTTCAATCTGCTGCTGTGGGGCCTCGGGCTGGCCTCGGGCGGGCCGCGCGGCGGCAACAACTGGGTGATGATGGTGGCCCTGCTGGGCTTCGTCGTGTATTTCAACCTGGTCTCGCTCAGCCAGGCCTGGGTGGGCAGCGGCCGGCTGCCGGCCTCGCTGGCCCTGCTGGCGGTGCACGGCGCGATGCTGGCCGGGGCGCTGCTGCTGCTGGGCTGGCGGGTGAGCGGATCGAGCCGCCCCCTGCTGCCCTGGCGCCGCCGATGAGCCGCCGCCCGCCCTTTCCGCCCTTTCGCCTTTCCTGACCGACCCATGCGCACCGTCCGGCGACTCCTGTACCGCGAGATCCTTGGCGCGACGCTGTTCGTCACGCTGGCCTTTCTCGGCCTCTTCTTCTTCATCGATCTGGTCGGCGAGCTGGACTCGGTCGGCCGCGACTACCGGCTGACCGAGGCGCTGCTGGTGTGCGTGCTGCAGCTGCCCGGCCACCTCTACGAGCTGATGCCGATCGCGCTGCTGATCGGGGCGATCTACGCGCTGGCCCGGCTGGCGCAGTCGAGCGAGTTCACCATCCTGCGCACCGGCGGCCTGGGCCCGGGCCGGGCGCTGTGGCTGCTGGCGCGGCTGGGGCTGGTGATGGCGGCGCTGACCTTCGTCATCGGCGACTACATCGCGCCGTGGTGCGATGCGCAGGCCACGCTGCGGGAATCGCGCCGGCACGGCGGGCTGTCGGTCGGCCGCGGCGGGCTGTGGCTGCGCGACAGCCGGCGGGAGGCCGACGGCGAGCACCGCTTCACGATCAGCATCGGCGCGGCGCCCAACGACGGCGAGCTCGAGCAGGTGCGCATCCTCGAGTTCGGCCCGAAGGGCGAGCTGCGCACCCGCACCACCGCGGAGCGCGCGGTGGTCGGCGCCGACGGCACCTGGCGCCTGAGCCAGGTCCAGGTCTCGCAGTGGCGGCCCGACGCCACGCCGGCGCTGGCCGCCGATCAGCGGCTGGACACGCTCGACTGGCCCTCGACGCTGAACCGGCAGGTCGTGGCCGCGGCGGTGCTGCCGCTGCGCACCATGTCGACCGCGGCGCTGTGGACCTACATGAGCCACCTCTCCGACCATGAGCAGACCGCCCAGCGCCATGCGATCCAGTTCTGGAAGAAGGCGCTCTACCCCTTCGCCTGCCTGGTGATGCTGGGCCTGGCCCTGCCCTTCGCCTATCTGCACGCGCGCGCCGGCGGCGTGCCGCTGAAGGTCTTCGGCGGCATCCTGCTGGGCATCAGCTTCGTGCTGCTCAACAACGTCAGCGGCCATCTGGGCCTGCTGCACGACTGGACGCCCTGGCTGGCCGCCAGCGCCCCCAGCGCCATCTATCTGCTGATGTCGCTGGGCGCGTTCAGCTGGCTGGTGCGCTACCGCTGAGCGCGGTCCCGTCGCCCTTTCCCCCCTTCACCGTCCCAAGGACCGCAACCATGCACGGCATCCTGCTCTTCGCCCACGGCGCCCGCGACCCGGCCTGGGCCCGCCCCTTCGAGACCATCGCCGCGCGCATGCGCGAGGCCGCGGGCGACCGCCCGGTCGCGCTGGCCTACCTCGAGCTGATGGAGCCGCGCCTGGACACGGCCGCGCACGCGCTGGCCGCGCAGGGCTGCACCATGATCACGGTGGTGCCGCTGTTCCTGGGCGCCGGCGGCCATGTGCGCCGCGACCTGCCCGAGCTGCTGGCCAGCCTGCGCGCGCAGCTGCCGGCGGTGACGATCCGCGACACCGCCGCGATCGGCGAGACCGAGGCCATCACCCGCGCGATCGCGCAGGCCGCGCTGACGCTGGTCGACGACCCCCGCGCCGGAGCGC
>JAUPTP010000424.1 GCA_030918015.1 Pseudomonadota bacterium | reverse complement strand
GGTCACCGGCGTCGATGCGCGCGTGCCCGATCCCGAGAAGGAGCGCGATCCGGTCAAGCGCGACGCGATGGAGCGCGCGCTGAAGTACATGGCGCTCGAGCCCAACAAGGCGATGTCGGACATCCATGTCGACCAGGTCTTCATCGGCTCGTGCACCAACAGCCGCATCGAGGACATGCGGGAAGCCGCGGCCGTCGTGCGCCGTCTGGGCAAGCGGGTGGCGGCCAACGTCAAGCGCGCGCTGGTGGTGCCGGGCTCGGGCCTGGTCAAGGCGCAGGCCGAGGCCGAAGGGCTGGACCAGGTCTTCAAGGCCGCCGGCTTCGAGTGGCGCGAGCCGGGCTGCTCGATGTGCCTGGCGATGAACGCCGACCGCCTGGAGCCGGGCGAGCGCTGCGCCTCGACCAGCAACCGCAACTTCGAGGGCCGTCAGGGCGCCGGTGGCCGCACCCACCTGGTCAGCCCGGCGATGGCCGCCGCGGCCGCGCTGGAAGGCCGCTTCGTCGACATCCGCTCGATCGCCTGAGCCAGAAGCCTGAGAACACACGCACCATGCAAGCCTTCACCGTTCACAAGGGCCTGGTGGCCCCGATGGATCGCGACAACGTCGACACCGACGCGATCATTCCCAAGCAGTTCCTCAAGTCGATCCAGCGCAGCGGCTTCGGCCCGAACCTGTTCGACGAGTGGCGCTATCTCGACCAGCCAGGCCAGCCCGGCGTGCCGGAGTCGGCCCGCCAGCCCAACCCCGACTTCGTGCTGAACCAGCCGCGCTATGCCGGCGCCTCGGTGCTGCTGGCGCGCAAGAACTTCGGCTGCGGCTCCAGCCGCGAGCATGCGCCCTGGGCGCTGGAGCAGTACGGATTCCGCGCCATCATCGCGCCGAGCTTCGCCGACATCTTCTTCAGCAACTGCTTCAAGAACGGGCTGCTGCCGATCGCGCTGCCCGAGTCGACCGTGGCCAGGCTCTTCGACGAGGTCTTCGCCTTCCCCGGCTACCAGCTGATCGTGGATCTGCCGCGCCAGGTCATCGTCAAGCCGGACGGCACCGAGATCGCCTTCGACGTGCAGCCCTTCCGCAAGTACTGCCTGGTCAACGGCTTCGACGACATCGGCCTGACGCTGCGCCAGAAGGACAAGATCCAGACCTTCGAGGCCGAGCGTCTGGCCCGCATGCCCTGGCTGGCGCACCGCCAGGTCGGCTGAGCCGCCGCCCCGTTCCTGTCTTTCGCGTCTTTCCCGTCTTCCCCGTCTTTCCGAGATTCACCATGACCCACAAGATCGCAGTCCTGCCCGGTGACGGCATCGGCACCGAGATCGTCGCCGAGGCCGTCAAGGTCCTGAACGTGCTCGAGCTGCCGCTCGAGATGGAAACCGCACCGGTCGGCGGTGCGGCCTATGAAGTCGCCGGCCATCCGCTGCCCGAGTCGACGCTGAAGCTGGCCCAGGATTCCGACGCCATCCTGTTCGGCGCCGTCGGCGACTGGAAGTACGACACGCTCGAGCGCCGCCTGCGCCCCGAGCAGGCCATCCTGGGCCTGCGCAAGGCGCTGGGCCTGTTTGCCAACTTCCGCCCGGCCATCTGCTACGAGCAGCTCGTCGGCGCCTCCAGCCTGAAGCCCGAGCTGATCGCGGGCCTGGACATCCTGATCATCCGCGAGCTCACCGGCGACATCTACTTCGGCCAGCCGCGCGGCCGCCGCGTCGCCACCGACGGCCACTTCCCCGGCGCCGAGGAAGCCTTCGACACGATGCGCTACAGCCGCCCGGAGATCGAGCGCATCGCCCACGTCGCCTTCCAGGCCGCGCGCAAGCGCTCGAAGAAGGTCACCTCGGTCGACAAGGCCAATGTGCTGGAGACCTTCCAGTTCTGGAAGGACGTCGTCACCGAAGTCCACAAGGACTATCCGGACGTCGAGCTCGAGCACATGTATGTCGACAACGCCGCGATGCAGCTGGTCAAGGCGCCGAAGAAATTCGACGTGCTCTTCACCGGCAACATGTTCGGCGACATCCTGTCGGACGAGGCGGCGATGCTGACCGGCTCGATCGGCATGCTGCCCTCGGCGTCGCTCAATGCCAACGGTCAGGGCCTGTACGAGCCCAGCCACGGCAGCGCGCCCGACATCGCCGGCAAGGGCGTGGCCAATCCTCTGGCTACAATCCTGTCCGCTGCCATGATGCTTCGTTTCTCCCTCAACCAGCCTGAAGCGGCCGACCGGATCGAGTCGGCCGTGCGCGCCGTCCTGGCCGCAGGCCTTCGCACGCCCGACATCTGGTCGGAGGGAACGACGCGAGTGGGCACGCGCGAGATGGGTGATGCCGTGGTCGCGGCCATCACCGGCAAAGGCATTACCAAGGGCTGATCGCTCCGCCTCGTCTCGCCTGTCCTCCCGACCCCCCGGCGACACGAGTCGGGCAGAACGGGGTCGGGAACACCACTCGTCAACGGCGCCGCGAAGGCGCCACGGAAAGGGCACAAAATGAAACTCGTCGGATTGGTCGGATGGCGCGGCATGGTCGGCTCCGTCCTGATGGACCGCATGCAGGCCGAGGGCGACTTCGGCCTGATCGAGCCGCTGTTCTTCTCGACCTCGAACGCCGGCGGTTCTGCGCCGTCGATGGCCAGGAACGAGACGAAGCTGCAGGACGCCTACGACATCGAGGCCCTGAAGCGCTGCGAGATCATCATCACCGCGCAGGGCGGCGACTACACCACCGAGGTGTTCCCGAAGCTGCGCGCGGCCGGCTGGAACGGCCACTGGATCGACGCGGCCTCCACCCTGCGCATGAAGGACGACGCGGTCATCATCCTCGACCCGGTCAACATGCCGGTGATCAAGGACGCACTGGCCAAGGGCGGCAGGAACTGGGTCGGCGGCAACTGCACCGTCAGCTGCATGCTGATGGGCGTGGGCGCGCTCTACAAGGCCGGCCTGGTCGAGTGGATGTCGACCCAGACCTACCAGGCGGCCTCGGGCGGCGGCGCGCAGCACATGCGCGAGCTGCTGACCCAGTACGGCACGCTGAACGCCGAGGTGCGCGCGCTGCTGGACGATCCGAAGAGCGCCATCCTCGAGATCGACCGCCAGGTCATCGCCAAGCAGCGTTCGCTGACCGCGGCCGAGACCGCCAACTTCGGCGTGCCGCTGGGCGGCTCGCTGATCCCCTGGATCGACAAGGACCTGGGCAACGGCCAATCCAAGGAAGAGTGG
>JAUPTP010000423.1 GCA_030918015.1 Pseudomonadota bacterium | reverse complement strand
CGCCCTGCTGCACCCGCTCCCAGGCCTCGGAGTCGTCGGGCGTGCCGAAGCCCATCGGGCCCTGGAAATGCTCGTGCAGGCGCAGCCGGGCCTGGTTGGCCGCGGCCGGGCCGCCGTCCATCACGATGGCGGCGTGGTGGATCTCGGTCTCGTTGACCGCCACCGGCTGCAGCACCCGGAAGAAGGCCATCGAGCAGGCGATGTTCGGGAACAGGTTCAGGTTGAAGCCGGTGCCGCCGACCGCGCGCACCAGGCGGCGCACCTGCTGCTCGTCATGGCCTTCCCGGCGCAGCTCTTCGGCCAGCTCGGCGAAGCGCTCGGGAATCGGCGCGTCCAGGTTCTCCTCCAGATCGACCAGCTGCGGGATCATCACCATCACGCTGTGGCCGTTGCCCAGGTCCTCCACATAGCCCGGGCCCTTGACGAAGTCGAACACTTCCTTGGTCTGCTCGTCGATCGAGCTCAGGAAGCTCTTGTGCACCAGCGGGAAGTGGTAGGCGTCGGTGGTGTTCTCCAGCTGGATCTTCCAGTTGCCGGGGAAGCGGAAGCGGTGCTCGCCGGCCACCTTCACGGGATAGCCGCCGGCCTGCTTCATGAACAGGTCGATCCACTTCCTGGCCGGGCCGAGCCAGTCGACCAGGGGTTCCAGGTCGTCGCGGAAGGTGGCGAAGATCATGCCGTTGTAGGTCTCCACCCGCAGGCTCACCAGCGGGAACTCGCCCTTGTCCAGGCAGTCGCCGTAGCTCTCGGGGAAGGGCACGCCGCGCAGCTGGCCGTCCAGCGCATAGGCCCAGCCGTGGTAGGGGCAGACGAAGCTGGCGGTCTTGCCCTTCTTGTGCTCGCACACGGTGGCGGCGCGGTGGCGGCAGCGGTTGAGCAGCACATGGATCTGGTTCTTGCGGTCGCGGCTGACGATCACCGGCTCCATGCCGACCCAGTGGGTCTTGAAGCTGCCGGGCTCGGGCAGCTCGCTCTCGTGCGCCACCCAGACCCAGCAGTTGCGGAAGATCTTGTCCATCTCGGCGTCGAAGATGGCCGGGTCGGTGTAGAGCGAGGTGTGCACGCGGTCGGCGCGCACCAGCTCGCCGTGGTCGCGCGCCGGGCGCTGGAAGGTGAGGGGGGAGATCGGAGCGTTCATGTCGGGTCTCGAAGGCGGAAAGAAGAGAAAAGCCGGGGCGGGTGTGCTCAGTCGTGGCGGGCGGGTACCGGCAGCGCGGTCTCGGCATGCCAGCCCGACACCGGGCGGCTCAGCAGGTTCTCGGTCTCGAAGCGGGCGATGCGCCAGGCGCCGTCGCCGTCGCGGCGCATCTTGAGAGTCAGCTGCGCGGCGTTCAGGTGCGAGCCGCCGGCCGAGAAGCTGGAGGTCTGCAGCATCTGCCACGCCGCCGTGGCCTCGTCCGGGCCGGTGGCCTGGATCTGTTCGTTGCAGAGGAAATGCGCGTTGAAGCGGAAGTGCGGCGGGCGGTGCGGCTCGCCGGCGGCCTCCTCGGCGGGCAGGCTGCCGCGGTAGCGGCCCAGCATCGCGACGATGGCCGCGCGGCCCGTGTGGCCGCCGAAGGCGCTGCCGTAGCGTGCGCCCTTGCCGGCCCAGACCGCGTCCTCGGTGAAGCAGTCGCCCAGCGCATCCATCGGCGTGCTGGCGTCGAGCCGGTCGCACAGCGCCATGTAGCGCAGCACGCAGGCGCGGATGGCTTGCGCATCCTCGAAGCGCTGCAGGCGGGCCTGCAGGTCGTCCAGGCGCCGGGTCAGGGTGGCAAGGTCGCTCATGGCCGCAGACCTCAGGCTTGGGCCGGGGCCGGCGGCAGCAGGTGCGCCGGCACCACCAGCTCGCGGCCCATGCGGGCTTCGACCTTGGCGTACTTCCACAGCTTGTAGGGGCCGTTGCCCACGACGAGGGTGCGGAACAGGTTGCAGGCGGCATGCACGGTGGCCTGGTCCGGCACATCGGCCAGCACATAGCAGGTCCAGGGCCACTGGGTGGAGGGGCCGACCATGCTCTGGTCGTCGTCCATGTTGCCCAGCACGGTCACGCCGGGCAGCGCGGCAATGCCGTTCATCATGCTGCCGAAGGCCAGCCAGACGTCCTTGGCCTCTTCGGGGGTGGCATCGAAGAAGTTCTGGTTGATGCCGATGCAGAACAGGGTGCGGATGGGCATGGATGCTCCTGGGATGCGGGGTCAGGCGGGATCAGAGGAAGCCAGGCAGGGGCGGCAGGCCGAAGGCCATCGCGCCGGCGTTCTGGTAGGTGATGTCGCCCATGAAGGCGTGCTGGGTCAGTACCTGGGCATCGCGCACCTGCTGCGAGATCGGGCTGGCGTGGTAGACGCCGCTCATGCCGGTCTGCAGCTGGATCGCGCGCGCCACCTCGGCGCCGGTGCGTGCGGCATGGGTCGAGGACAGGCGCAGCAGCCGCGTCTGCTCGGCGCTGATCTGCTCGGCACCGGTCTGCAGCGTGGCCCAGGCCGCGTCGATCGCGTCATAGAAGAAGGCGCGGGCGGCGCGCAGCTGGGCCTCGGCGCGGGCCAGCTCGATCTGCACCAGCGGCCGGTCGGCCAGGCGCGGCGCGCCGGTGACGGACGGCCGGTCCAGCGCCAGGCGCTTGAGCTCCTCGATCGCGCCGCGGGCGATGCCCAGGCCGACCACCGACAGCACCTGGGTGGCGAAGCTCAGCGTCGGGTAGCGGAAGGTGGCCTCGTCGCGCTGGGCGCGGCTGCCGCGCACGAAGGTGTGGTCCTCGGCGACGAACTGGCGCTCGACCACCAGGTCGTGGCTGCCGGTGCCCACCAGGCCGGTGACGTCCCAGGCGCGTTCGATGTGCACCTGGGCGCGCGGCAGCACGGCCATGCGCGGCAGCGAGGGCCGGGCGGCCGGCCCTTCGGCCGAGGCCGGCGGATCGACCGGGGCGATGCCCACGCCCAGCACATCGGCGCCCAGGCAGCCGCTGGACCATTCCCAGCGCCCGCTGACCTCGAAGCCGCCGTCCACGCGCGGTGCGCGCTGCGGCGGGAAGATGCCGCCGGCGAACACCAGGTCCGGGCCGTCGGCATACAGCCGGGCCAGCGTGGCCGGCGGCAGCGCGGCCAGATAGGTCACGCCCATGCCGAAGCTGGCGACCCAGCCGGCCGAGCCATCGGCCTGCGCGACGCGTTCGACCATCTCGCAGAAGGCGCGCGGGCCCAGGCCGTCACCGCCGAGCGCGGCCGGCACCAGCGC
>JAUPTP010000422.1 GCA_030918015.1 Pseudomonadota bacterium | reverse complement strand
CCTGATCGGCGAGGGTGCCGGCGCGCAGCACGCGCACCTGCGCCTGGCCGATGAAGCGCACCGTCTCGGTCAGGCTGTCGTATTCGATGCGCAGCGACTGGCCCTCGATCGTCTCGTCGACACCCTCACGCTTCTGGCGGAACTGCACGAGCTGGCCCGCGGCGGCCGTGGCGAGGGCCAGCTGCGCCCCCTGGGCCTGCTCCTTGAGCTCGACCTGGGCGGCCTTGAGCAGCATCGTGCCGCGCGCGATCTCGACGCCGCCACTGAGCACGCGCACCTTGCGCTTGCCATCGAGCACCATGCGCCCGGCATCGAAGGTGAGCGGCTGCTCGCTGTCAGCCCGTTCGGCGCGAACCTGGGGACTGGTCGACAGCAGGGCCGAGGCCAGCAGGGCCGGGAGCACCCGCAGGAGCCGGTGTGAAAACCGGCACGGAACAGCGACAGCGGCCATCAGGGATCATCGAAGGCATGAAAATTGCATTGTATCCTTCGACGGGCCCGATGTCATCGGGACATCGCCGGGGCGTCAGGGGGCTTCAGCCCTTGCGCAGCTTCGCGACGAGCTGGTCGGTCAGGGCCAGCGCGCGGGCCTGGCCCTCGGGCTCGGGCACGCCCTCGCCACCGGCCAGCGCCGGCGAGGTGTAGAAGCGGCCGTGGATGCCCAGCGCCGGCACGCCGTCGATCCTGTAGGCCTCGGAGAGCTGCTTGCCCTGGCGGACCTTGCTCTGCACGCCGAAGGAGTCGTACATCTCGGTGAACTTCGTGCGGTCCACGCCGTTGGCCACGACGAAGTCGATCACCTTGTCCTTGCTGTCCAGGCGCGCGCCCTGCTGGTGGATCGCATAGAAGACCTTGCGGTGCAGCGCGTCGACCAGGTTCAGGCTCTCCAGCGAGGCGTAGAGCCGCTGCAGCGGCTCGAAGCTCGGGCGGAAGGCGACATGCACGCGGCGGAAGGCCACGTCGGCGGGGAGCTTCTTCACCCAGGCCTCGAGGGTCGGCTCGAAGGCGTTGCAGTGCGGGCAGCCGTACCAGAAGAACTCGATCACCTCGATCTTGCCCGCCGGGGCGGAGACCGGCACCGGCTGCTGCAGCCGCACGTAGTGGCGGCCTTCCTGGAATCCGGACTGGGCCGAGGCCGGTGCGCTGACCAGGCCGCCCAGAGCCAGGGCGGCGCTGCTGCCGGCGACGAACTCGCGACGCTTCATTCGATGTTTCCTTTCGATGGTTCGGTTCAGGCCGGTCGGACCCCGCCGGGGCCCGAAGGTTCAGCGCGGCACGCGCACCAGCGCGGCATCGCCCTGGCCCGAGGCCGAGAGCTGGTCGCGCATGCGCTCCGCATCCTCCCGGCTGTCATAGGGGCCCAGGCGGACACGGTGCATCACGCGGCCGTTCTGCTCGCGCTCGCTGACCCGGGCCTTGAGCCCGTTCATCGCCAGCCGCGCGCGCTGCTGTTCGGCCTCTTCGGCGCTGCCATACGCACCGACCTGCACGAAATACGAGAACGGCTCGGGAGCCGATTTCGCTGACGCGTCACCCCCGGCGGGCGGGGCCGCCCCTTCCGGACGAGGCGCCGGCGCCCGAGAGGCGGCTCGCGCGGGCGCGCTGGCCGCCTCGGCCGGGCGCGCGGCGCGGTTGGCGATCGCGCCGATCGGATCCGGCTCCGGTTCCTGTTCCTTGGGGGCGGACCGGGGCGGCTCGGGCGGCCGTGCGGCCGGCTTGCCGTGCAGCGGCGCGTTCGGATCCCACTGGCGGTTCTTCTCCACCTCGGCGGCGTCCTGCTCCGCGGTGCGGCCCGGCACCTTGTCGACGAACGGCACCGGCGCCTTGGTGACGAAGACCGCCACCCCCAGCGCCAGCGCCAGGCCGACCAGCACTCCCACCACCATGCCGAGGCCGAAGCCACCGTGCTGAGTCTTCGCTTTCGATGCCATCTCCGTCCTCGTCATCGCGCCGCCGCCGGGCGGCTCACATGCGCTCGGGCGCGCTCACGCCCAGCACCGCCAGCGCGTTGCGCAGCACCTGGGCGGTGGCCTGCAGCAGCGCCATGCGCGCGGCCATCGCGGCGGCCGCGCCGTCGAGGAAGCGCACCGCGGCGTAGTAGCTGTGGTAGGCCGAGGCCAGGTCGCGCAGGTAGAAGGCGACATCGTGCGGCGCCAGCCCTTCGGCGGCGCGCGCCAGCATCTCGGGGTACTCGGCCAGCTTGTTCATCAGCGCGAACTCGGTGGGCGCCTCCAGCACCGACAGATCGGCCGCGGCCAGCACGGCCGGGTCGCCGCCGTGCTCGGCCTTCCACTTCTCCAGCACCGAGCAGATGCGCGCATGCGCGTACTGCACGTAGAACACCGGGTTCTCGTCGTTGGCCTTGAGCGCCAGGTCGACGTCGAAGACGAACTCGGTGTCGGCCTTGCGGCTGATCAGGAAGAAGCGCACCGCGTCGCGGCTGGTCCACTCGATCAGGTCGCGCAGCGTCACGTACGAGCCGGCGCGCTTGGAGATCTTCACCTCCTCGCCGCCCTTCATGACGGTGACCATCTTGTGCAGCACATAGTCGGGCCAGCCGGTCGGGATGCCGACGCCGGCCGCCTGCAGGCCGGCGCGCACCCGCGCGATCGTGCCGTGGTGGTCCGAGCCCTGCACGTTGACGACCTTGTCGAAGCCGCGCTGCCACTTGTGGACGTGGTAGGCGACGTCGGGCACGAAGTAGGTGTAGCCGCCGTCGGACTTGCGCATCACGCGGTCCTTGTCGTCGCCGTAGTCGGTCGAGCGCAGCCAGAGGGCCCCGCCCTCCTCGAAGGTCTTGCCGGCGGCCACCAGCTTGGCCACCGCCTCCTCGACCCGGCCCGAGGTGTACAGGCTCGACTCGAGGTAGTAGTGGTCGAAGCGCACGCCGAAGGCCTGCAGGTCCAGGTCCTGCTCGTGGCGCAGGTAGGCGACGGCGAACTGGCGGATCGAGTCGAGGTCGTCCGGATCGCCCGAGGCGGTGAACTCGCGGTCGTCGGCCTTGACGGTGGCCTTCTGGCGGAAGGCGTCGGCGATGTCGGCGATGTAGTCGCCGTTGTAGGCCGACTCGGGCCACTCGGCGTCGCCCGGCTTCAGGCCCTTCAGGCGGCACTGGGTCGAGTTGGCCAGCGTGGCGATCTGCACGCCCGCGTCGTTGTAGTAGAACTCGCGGTGCACCTGCCAGCCCTGCGAGGCGTAGAGGTTGCACAGCGCGT
>JAUPTP010000421.1 GCA_030918015.1 Pseudomonadota bacterium | reverse complement strand
CACGCCCGTGCCGTCGCTCTTCACGCGCACCTTCACGTTGTAGTCGACCACCCGCTTCACAGGAACCAAGGCTTTCATGATCTGTCTCGAGATGGAATGGAGTCCGCCGGATCAGGCGTTCAGGATGCTGACCGCGCGGGTGTTCAGATAGGCGTCCAGTGCTTCCGGACCCCCTTCCGTGCCATACCCAGATTCCTTGATGCCACCGAAGGGCATTTCCGCCGAGGCCTGCGCACCCATGTTGATCCACAGCATGCCGACCTCGACATGACGGGTCAGCAGATCGGCGTTCCTCAGGCTGCGAGTGAAGGCGTAGCCCGCCAGGCCGTAAGGCAGTCGATTGGCTTCGGTGATCGCCTCCTGCAAGGCATCGAAAGACTGGATCAAGGCGAGAGGGCCGAAAGGCTCCTCGTTGAAGGCGCGGGCGTCTCCAGGCACGTCCGCCAGGACCGTTGGCAACCAGAAATTGCCTTGTTCACCGAGGCGATCTCCGCCGGTGAGCAGGCGTGCGCCTCGGGTCACGGCATCGCGGGTGAGTTCGGCCATGGCCTGCTGCCGACGCGCATTGGCCAGCGGCCCCATCTGGGTTTCAGGGGACAGTCCTGCGCCAACGCGCAGCTGGCTCGCCTGCCGTGCCATCTCGGCCGCGAAATCGTCGACCACACGCCGATGAACCAGGAAGCGTGTCGGGGAAATGCAGACCTGCCCCGCATTGCGGAACTTGTTCTGCACCGAGACCCGGACCGCCAGTTCAAGATCTGCATCGTCGCAGACGATCACGGGCGCATGTCCGCCCAGCTCCATGGTCGTGCGCTTCATGTGTCGCCCGGCGAGCGCAGCCAGATGCTTGCCCACCTCGGTCGATCCGGTGAACGTGATCTTGCGAATGACGGGATGGGCAATCAGATGCCCGGAAATCTCGGCCGGATCTCCATAGACCAGCCCCAGGACACCCGGAGGCAGGCCAGCATCCGCAAAAGCACGGATCAGTGCTGCCGGACTGGCCGGCGTTTCCTCGGGCCCCTTGACCAGCACCGAGCATCCTGCCGCCAAGGCAGCACCCACTTTGCGGACCACCTGGTTGATCGGAAAGTTCCAGGGCGTGAACGCCGCCACCGGACCGACGGGGTCCTTGACGACCATCTGACGGATTGCCAAATTGTGGCGGGAAGGCACCAGCCGGCCGTAGATCCGCAGCCCCTCGTCGGCGAACCAGTCGATGATGTCGGCCGCCGCAGCCGTCTCTGCCTTGGCCTCGGTCAGCGGCTTGCCCTGCTCGCGGGTCATCAGCGTGCTGATGAATTCAGCACGCTCGCGCAGCAAGGCTGCGGCCCGGCGCATGATGCCCGCGCGGGCAATGGGCGTCATGTGGCGCCAGTGCTCGAAGCCGATCTGTGCGGCGGCGACCGCTTCGTCCAGATCGGATTTCTCGGCACACGCCACTCTGCCAATTTCCTGGCCTGTGGAGGGATCCAGAACGGATCGGGTCCGGCCCTGTGCGCCCTCGCGCCACTGGCCCAGAATGAAATGTCGGATGTCGTGATCGCGCATGTCGTGTTCTCCTGAAGCGAGCATTGCGGTCAGTCAGGATGTCGACAGGTCGGCCGACGCCAGGCGGTCGCTGAACGGGCCCGCGCGTCCTGATTGCGTGACGGCGCTTGTCCAGCCATCGCTCACGCGCCGCCGTCGATAGGTCACCAGGTCCGCGATCGAGATCATCAGCAGGCTGTGCCGACTGGCAAAAAGCTCGAGCTCAGGCCGACGAGCCATCGTGCCATCGTCATTGACAATCTCGGCCAACACCCCGCCAGGTCGCAACCCAGCCAATCGGGTCAGATCCACCGAAGCTTCGGTGTGACCGGGACGATGCAGAACACCACCCGGCACGGATCTCAGCGGAAAGACATGCCCCGGTCGACTGAAGTCGGAGGGCAGCGCGGATGGGTCGACCAGGCCGCGGATGGTCGCAGCACGATCTGCCGCTGAAATGCCAGTTGTGGTGCCATGCCGATAGTCGACCGTGATGGTGTATGCCGTGCGCATCGAGTCGGTGTTGTGCTCGACCATCAGCGGCAATTCCAGGTGATCGATCCGATCGCCCGGCAGACCGACGCACAGCATCCCGCTGGTGTGGCGAACCATGAAGGCGATGGACCGCGGTGTCGCATGTTCCGCGGCAAGGATCAGATCGCCTTCGTTTTCGCGGCTTTCATCGTCGACCACCACCACCATTTCGCCGCGTGCAAGTGCGGCAACTGCATCTTCGATACGGTGCAAGGGCATTGTCTGTCTCCTGAGTTGAGCAGTTCTGCTGTGGCTGCTGTCGTCAGGAAGTAGCGAGTGTCATGCCAGCGGGATGTCAGACACAAAGACGATATGAATCAAGTACTTGAACCCAACCTGTCTGCCATGCCCGACGTTGCTGCGACACTTGGAGTGTCGCAGCAATGCCGACCATGCGACACGGTTTCAGTGCGATCGATCCGGTCGATGCATGCTGAACTGGTTGAGGCGCCGATGCAGCGTCGCCCGCGACACGCCCAGGCTCAGCGCGGCAGCCGACACATTCCAGCTGGTCTGCTCCATCAGCGCCAGAAGAGACGCTGCATCGGAAACCTGCCGTGTCGCGGCATGATCCGCCTTCGTGAGCAGCGACTGGCGCTCCGGTGTGGCGTCGAGAAGGGATGCAGGCAAAGACTCCGTGCCGATCACGGGCGCCTCGTTGAGCGCCACCATGAACTTGGCGACATGCTGCAGTTCGCGCATGTTGCCGGGCCAGTGATGTCGGGTCAGGACATCCAGCGCGGCCGTCGACAAGGGTCTGCGCTCGACGCCTGCATCGGTCGCGGCTTGCGCGAAAGTGCGGTCGATGAGTGCGTCCAGATCCGTGCGAGCACGCAGCGCTGGCAGCGTGAGCGTGGCACCACTCAACCGGTAGTACAGATCCTCGCGAAACTGTCCGGCCTGCACCAGCGACTTCAGATCGCGCAGCGTCGCGGAAATCAGCGCGAAGCGCACCTTGACCGGCTCGGTCGCGCCGACAGGAACGAACTCGCCTTCCGAGAGGACCTGCAGCAGTCGTCCCTGCAGACCCAGTGGCATGTCTCCGATCTCATCGAGGAACAAGGTGCCGCCGTGGGCGCCCAGCAGCCGTCCTGGCGACCCCTGCCGGGATGAGCCCGTGAAGGCACCCGCCCGGTGTCCGAACAGTTCGCT
>JAUPTP010000420.1 GCA_030918015.1 Pseudomonadota bacterium | reverse complement strand
CCTTCAGCGGCGCCGAGGATCTGGGCGGCGGACTGCAGGCCACCTTCAGGCTCAGCCACCGCTTCAACCCGGACGAGGGCAGCCTGGAGTCGGCCAGCAAGCCGTTCTGGCACGGCGAGTCCACCGTCGGCCTGAAGGGGGCCTTCGGCTCGGTGCAGGTCGGCCGCCGGCTCGATGCGGTCAACAGCCAGGACTGGCAGTTCGATCCCTGGGGCAACTTCGACCGCGTCGCCTCGCCGGCCTGGGACACCTGGCACTACAACTACGCCTCCGACCCGCGCGGCAACGCCGGCTCGGCCGAGTACGGCCGCCTCAACAACGGCCTGTTCTACGACTCGCCCACGCTGGAGGGCTTCTCGCTGCACCTGAGCACCTCGCCGGAGAAGGCCGCCACCGATCTGAGCCGGCCGGTGGGCGTGACGCTGAACTACAACTCGGAGCGCGCCGCCGTGATGCTCGCGCACAGCCGCAACAGCGCCGAGGACACCGACCGCATGGTCGGCGTGCGGCTCAACTTCGCGCCGCTGGCGGTGATGGCGGCCTGGAACGTCAGCGAAGCCGGCGGCTCGACCGCCCGTGCACTGACCGCCGGCCTGGAATACGGCCTCGGCGCCACCACGCTGAAGGCCGGCTGGGGCCGGGTGACCGTCGAGGGCGCGCAGGCCGCGCGGGTGCTGGGCGTGGGCGCGTCGCATGCGCTGTCCAAGCGCACCTCGGTCTACCTGGATGCGTCGCGCAAGACCTTCGGCAGCACCGCCGGCAATCTGGTCGGTGCCGGCCTGGCCCATTCCTTCTGACCCCGGCAGGACCGCAGCATGGGCCTGAGCGACCTCATCGGTCTGGCCGGCGTGGCGATCTTCGTCGTCGCGCACTTCGCCGTGCAGGTGCTGCAGCGGTCGCCCCGCAGCGATCTGGTGATCGGGCTGAATCTGGTCGGCCCGCTCCTCATGCTCGTCTCGCTGAGCCAGGACTTCAACCTGGCCTCGGTGATCTCGCAGATCGTCTGGTTCATGCTGACGCTGGCGGGCTGGTGGCGGCGCCGGTCGACTTCCGGCACCCGCCCTGGCGCAGACGCATGAGCCTGCCGCAGGCGATGTGGCTCGTCGGGCATCGCCGCCGCCTGGTGAGCCAGGGGGCGCTGCGCACCCGGCGTGCCGGTCTGCACGGGCTGCGCGCGGCCATGCTGCTGCTGTTCGGGGACGTGCCTGGAGCCTGGCCGGCGGGGGGCTCATCGCCGCCGCCGGGGTGTTCAGCGCTCGATCACCCGATCGCTGAACCGGATCGGACCCCATCACCTCTCCCCGGCATCTTCCCTCGCTGAACGCGCTTCGGGTGCTGGAGGCGGCGGTGCGGCACCGCGGCTTCTCAGCCGCCAGATCGCGCTGCTCCGAGCTCGGCACGGTGCTCTTCGTGCGCCGGCATCGCGCGGTCGAACCCACGCCGCCCTTCGATGACGGCCTGGCCTGGTCGTGGCTTCGCGCGCCGACGAGGTCTTTCCGGTCTGCTCGCCAGCCCTGGCGCAGCGGCTGGGGGGCCCCGGAGCGTCTCTTCGAGGATGGCTGGGCTCGCTGGTGCGGCTGGGCACGGCGGTCGTGCGGCCCGAGGGGCGCTACAACGTGCTGGTGCCCGCGCGACGCCGCATCCATGCGATGCGCGATCTCTTCGTCGAGTGGCTGGCCCGGCGCCTGGGGGCATGAGCGAGAGGGTGCGCAAACGATCAACCTGATGCCGCGTCCGGACAAGTGGGGGCCGGGATCCTCGTCGACAGTGCGGCCGTGTTGCCGAACCGACCGACCCCGATCTCCGGAGACCCCGCATGACCCCGTCCTCCCGCCCCCCCGGCCGCCATGCCCTGAAGGTGGTGTGCCGCAGCGCCGCCGGCCAGGTCGCCGCGATCGCGGCCCTGATCGAGCGCCACGATGGCTATGTCGAGGAGTTCGCGGTCCATGACGACCGCCCCACCGGCCGCTTCTTCCTGCGCGCCGTCTTCCGCTGCACGCAGGCCGATCCGCAGCGCCTGCAGACGCTGAGCGCGGAGCTCGACCGCCTCGCGCCCCAGCTGCAGGCGCTGGACTGGCAGGTCAGCGACCTGTCCTGCCCGCCGCGCGTGCTGCTGATGGTCTCCCGGCTCGACCACTGCCTGATCGACCTGCTGGCCGGCTGGAGGCGCGGCGAGCTGCCGATGCATCCGGTGGCGGTCGTCTCCAACCACGACGACCTGCGCGGTCTGGCCGAACAGCACGGCCTGCCCTTCCATGTCCTGCCGGTGACGCCCGAGACCAAGGCAGCGCAGGAAGAGCGGCTGCTGGAGCTGGTCACCGAGACCGGCGCCGAGCTGGTGGTGCTGGCGCGCTACATGCAGGTGCTGTCGGATGCGCTGTGCACCCGCCTGGCGGGCCGGATCATCAACATCCACCACGGGCTGCTGCCGGCCTTCAAGGGCGCACGGCCCTATCACCAGGCCTTCGAGCGTGGCGTGAAGCTCATCGGTGCCACCGCGCACTTCGCCACGCCCGATCTGGACGAGGGCCCGATCATCGAGCAGGAAACCGCGCGGGTCGATCACGCGCACGACCCCGAAGACCTGCTGGCGGTGGGGCGGCAGCTCGAATGCACCGTGCTGTCGCGCGCGCTGCGCAGCGTGCTCGAGCAGCGGGTCTTCATCAACGGCCCGCGCACCGTGGTGCTGCGATGAGCGCCTCGCCCTTCGCCACCACGATCAACCGCATCGTGCTGCAGCGGCTGGCGATGCCGGCCCGCATCGGCGTGCACGACTGGGAGACGGCCGCGCCGCAGCCGATCACGGTCGACCTCGAGTTCGACCTGCCCGACGAGCGCGCCAGCCTGAGCGACCTGCTGGCCGACACCATCAACTACGCCGAGGTGGTCGACCGCCTGCGCACGCTGGCGATGGCGCAGCCGCACCAGCTGGTCGAGGCCCTGGCCCGCAGCATGTGCGACCTGCTGCTGCAGGACTTCGGCCTGACCCGCGTGCGGCTGACGCTGATGAAGCTGGCGCCCTTTCCCGGCGCCGAGGTCGGCATCGTGATGGAACGCTGCCGCGCCTCCCGCCTGCCCGCCCCCTGAACTGCCCTGTTTTTCCTGAAGGACCCTGCCATGACCATCAGCGTCTTCGACCTGTTCAAGATCGGCATCGGGCCGTCGAGCTCGCACACGGTGGGGCCGATGAAGGCCGCGCGGATGTTCGTGCAGCGGCTCGACGCGGCCGGGCTGCTGGCGCGC
>JAUPTP010000419.1 GCA_030918015.1 Pseudomonadota bacterium | reverse complement strand
TCGAACACCAGCTCCTGCGGCACGATGCCCAGCGACCGGCGCGCCGCGGCATAGTCGGCCACGACATCGTGCCCCATCACCTCGACCCGGCCGGAGGTGGCGCGCGCCAGCCCCGCCAGGATGCTGATCAGCGTCGTCTTGCCCGCGCCGTTGGGCCCGAGCAGCCCGAAGAACTCGCCCTGCGCGATGTCGAGGCTGACGCCGTCGAGCGCCTGCAGCGGGCCGCGCGGGGTCTGGAAGGTCTTGCCGACCTGCTGGAAGGAGATTGCGGGGGTCATCGGGCGGGCATTGTAGGCAGCCGCCCCCGGCCCTGCAGGCCGGGCGCGCTTCCCGTAGAGTGGCCGGATCGGAACCTTCGGAAATCTGCCCATGACCGACACCCCCTGGACCCCGCCCGCGATCTGGACCTGGAACCCCGAGAGCGGCGGCAAGTTCGCCAGCATCAACCGGCCGGTGGCCGGCGCCACGCACGACCGGGCGCTGCCGGTCGGGCGCCATCCGCTGCAGCTCTACTCGCTGGGCACGCCCAATGGCGTGAAGGTCACGGTGATGCTGGAGGAGCTGCTCGCGCGGGGCCACGCCGGCGCGGAATACGACGCCTGGCTGGTGAAGATCGGCGACGGCGAGCAGTTCGGCAGCGGCTTCGTCGAGGTCAATCCGAACTCGAAGATCCCGGCGCTGCTCGACCGCAGCGGCCCGGAGCCGATCCGGGTCTTCGAGTCCGGCGCGATCCTGATGCATCTGGCCGAGAAGTTCGGCGCCTTGCTGCCCACCGCGCCGGCCGCGCGCGCCGAATGCCTGTCGTGGCTGTTCTGGCAGATGGGCAGCGCGCCCTTCGTCGGCGGCGGCTTCGGGCATTTCTATGCCTACGCGCCGGAAAAGCTCGAGTACCCGATCAACCGCTACGCGATGGAGACCAAGCGCCAGCTCGATGTGCTCGACCGGCTGCTGGCCACCCGGCGCCACATCGCCGGCGACGACTACACGGTGGCCGACATCGCGATCTGGCCCTGGTACGGGCAGATGGCGCAGGGCCGGCTCTACGGCGCGGGCGAGTTCCTGCAGGTCGAGCAGTACACCCATCTGCGCCGCTGGGCCGACGAGGTGGGCGCGCGGCCCGCGGTGCAGCGCGGCCGGCGGGTCAACCGGGTCGTGGGCGATCCGGCCGAGCAGTGCCCCGAGCGCCACGACGCGGCCGACCTGGACCGGCCCGCCCCCTGAGGCGATCCGGCGTGTCGGTCAAAGCGGAGACAAACCCGGGGCAACCCGGCACCAGGGCGGTGCTAGATTCGCGCCCGGAGGACCCGCACGACACCATGACCGACCGCGCCAAGAAAGCGCCCCGGCGCACCGCCGAGCGCATCCTGGACCACGCCCTGGCGCTGTTCAACCGCTATGGCGAGCCCAATGTCTCGACCAACGCGCTGGCGGCCGAGCTGGGCATCAGCCCCGGCAATCTGTACTACCACTACCCGGCCAAGGAGGCGCTGGTCAACGCGCTGGTCGACCGCTACGAGCAGGCGCTGGCCGCCGCGCTGGCCGCCGCCGGCCCGCCCGATGACGCCGAGGGCGCCTGGCTGCTGGTGCCGGCGCTGCTGCGCCTGGCCTGGGACCACCGCTTCATCTTCCGCGACCTCAACGATCTGCTGACCCGCAACCGCCAGCTCGAGACCCGCTGCCAGGCGGCGCTGGCGCTGCAGCAGGACGCCATCCGGGCGCGCGTGCGCTGCCTGTGCCTGCTCGACGGCCAGCCGCTCGACGCCGACGAGGCCGGTGCGCTGGCGGTGTCCATCGTCGTGCTGCTGACCTACTGGCTGAGCTACGAATATGTGCGCGACCCGCGTCGCGCGCTCGAGCCCGACAACGCCGAGGCGGCGGTGCGACGCGGCACCCGCCAGGCGATGGCGCTGCTGTGGCCCTACCTGAGCACGGCCCAGCGCCAGCGGCTGCGCCCCGGCCACATCGCCACGGCGCTGGCCGGCACGCCAGGAGGCCGCCTCAGGCCTTGAGGAACTCCATGCGTCCGCCCAGCCAGCGCTGGATGTGGGCGGCAGCGGCCGCCGGATGGCGCTCGAGCAGCGCGGGCGCCACCGCACGGGCGCGCTCGAGCAGCGCGCCGTCCTGGCCCAGGTCGGCGAAGCGCAGCAGCGCGTCGCCCGACTGGCGCGCGCCCATGAACTCGCCGGGGCCGCGGATCTCCAGGTCGCGCCGGGCGATCTCGAAGCCGTCGGTGGTCTCGGCCATCGCCTTCAGGCGCTCGCGCCCGGTCGGCGACAAGGGCGAGGTGTAGAGCAGCACGCACACGCTGGCCACCGCGCCGCGCCCGACCCGGCCGCGCAGCTGGTGCAGCTGCGCCAGCCCGAAGCGCTCGGCATGCTCGATCACCATCACGCTGGCGTTGGGCACATCCACGCCGACTTCGATCACGGTGGTGGCCACCAGCACGCTCATGCGGCCGGACGAGAACGCCGCCATCACCGCCGCCTTGTCGCCGGCCGGCATGCGCCCGTGCAGCAGGCCGACCTCGACGCCGTCGAAGGCGGCGGCGAGCTGCGCGTGCGTCTCGGTGGCGTTCTGCAGGTCGAGCGCCTCGGACTCCTCGATCAGCGGCACCACCCAGTAGACCTGGCGGCCCTTGGCCACCTCGTCGCGCACCCGCTCGATGATCTCGCCGCGGCGGCCGTCGGCGAAGACGCGGGTGACGATCGGCGTGCGCCCGGGCGGCAGCTCGTCGAGGGTGCTCACGTCCAGGTCGGCGAAGTAGCTCATCGCCAGCGTGCGCGGGATCGGTGTCGCGCTCATCATCAGCAGGTGGGGCTCGAGCGCCTGCGCGGCGAGCTTGCGGCGCAGCGCCAGCCGCTGCGCCACGCCGAAGCGGTGCTGCTCGTCGATCACCGCCAGCCCCAGACGCGCGAAGCGCACCTCCTCCTGGATCACCGCGTGCGTGCCGACCACCAGCGCGGCCTCGCCCGAGGCGACCCGCTCGAGCATCGCGGCGCGTGCCTTGCCCTTGCGACTGCCGGTCAGCCAGGCGACACCGATGCCCAGCGGCTCCAGCCACTGCAGCAGCTTGCGGAAGTGCTGCTCGGCGAGGATCTCGGTGGGCGCCATCAGCGCACACTGCCAGCCCGCGTCGATCGCCACCGCCGCCGACAGCGCCGCCACCACCGTCTTGCCCGAGCCGACATCGCCCTGCAGCAGCCGGTGCATCGGCTGCGGCCGCGCCAGGTCGGCGGCGATCTG
>JAUPTP010000418.1 GCA_030918015.1 Pseudomonadota bacterium | reverse complement strand
ATCCGGGCTTCATGCAGCACACCGGCTTCGTGGCGATGAACCCGGACCGCCACGCCAACTCGCACTGGGACTACTTCCTGGATCTGGTGCGCGGCGACGACGACAGCGCCGAGGCCCACCGCAAGTTCTATGACGAGTACAACGCGGTGCTCGACATGGACGCGAACTACTACCTCGAGACGATCCGCACCGTCTTCCAGGACTTCTCGCTGGTCAACGGCACCTGGGTCGTGCAGGGCGAGCCGGTGCGCCCGCAGGACATCGCCACCACCGCGCTGCTGACCGTCGAGGGCGAGCTCGACGACATCTCCGGCGCCGGTCAGACCGAGGCCGCGCACGGCCTGTGCAGCGGCATCCCGGCCGAGCGCCGCGAGCACTACACCGTCATGGGTGCCGGCCACTACGGCATCTTCTCGGGCCGGCGCTGGCGCGAGCTGGCCTATCCGGAGGTGCGCAAGTTCATCCTGACGCACCAGGCCCCAGTGAAGACCTCGTCGGCCTTGGTGCAGGTCGCCGCCGGGCTCTCGCCTGCACCGGTGCAACCTGCTCAGGCCCAGGCGATCGAGGCCACCGAGCTGCCGGTCGAGACACCCGCCCCGGACCAGGGCGTCGCCCCGCAGGAGACCGCAACCGCAGCGCCGCCCGAAGAGGACGAGGAAGCGGAAGTCACCGCGGCGACCGCACCGAGCCGCCGCGGCAAGGACCGCCGCTGACCGCCACACGGGCATGACGGACAATCGCGACCTCGCTCGCGTGCCTGTCCGTCTGCCCGTCCATGCCTCTTCCCTCCCTTGCTGACCTGATCGATGCCCAGCTGCCGCAAACGCAGTGCACACGCTGCGGCCAGCCCGACTGCCGGGCCTATGCCGAGGCGGTCGCCGCAGGCGCGATGGACATCAACCGCTGCCCGCCAGGCGGCCACGACGGCGTCGTTCGCCTGGCGGCCCTGACCGGCCGCCCGGTGCGCCCGCTCGATGCAGACTGCGGCGTCGAGGGCCCGCTGACGGTGGCCGTCATCGACGAGGCCTGGTGCATCGGCTGCACGCTGTGCATCAAGGCCTGCCCGGTCGACTGCATCAGCGGCACCAACAAGCACATGCACACCGTCATCGAAGCGGACTGCACCGGCTGCGAGCTCTGCCTGCCCGCCTGTCCGGTGGACTGCATCTCGCTCGAGGTCGTCACGCCCGACCGCAGCGGCTGGCAGGCCTGGACACCGGCCCAGGCCCAGGCGGCACGGCAGCGCTACCTCGACCGCAACGCCCGGCGCCTGCGGGCCCAGCAGCAGCAGGCCGAACGACTGGAAGACAAGGCCCGGCACAAGCT
Source organism: Pseudomonadota bacterium (assembly GCA_030918015.1). Taxonomy (GTDB): domain Bacteria; phylum Pseudomonadota; class Gammaproteobacteria; order Burkholderiales; family Burkholderiaceae_C; genus Sphaerotilus. Next base: position 1,933 of record JAUPTP010000418.1, on the reverse strand, counting down.
CGAGCACCTCGACACCCTGACCCGAGACACCCAGGTCCCCGGCGAGCTCGACCGCAAGCGGGCGATCATCGAAGCCGCGCTGGCGCGAGCGCGCTTGCAAAAGCCGAAAAACGTCTGATAGAATGCAATTCTTCGTTGGGGGGGGGTAGCTCAGCTGGGAGAGCGTCGCGTTCGCAATGCGAAGGTCGGGAGTTCGATCCTCCTCCTCTCCACCACAACAAGCACCGCCAAGCCCCGCTTGGCCTAAAAAGCCCTAGAGAATCAACGCTCTAGGGCTTTTTTCATGCCCGCTTGGCACCGCATGACCCCGCTTGAACCTGCCCCCAACCTGCCCCCAGCGCTGTTCAAGATGGCCACGACCAACACCCTTTCAGACGCCGCAAGGCCAAGCCCGGCGAGAAGCCCCGCAAGCTGTCGGACGGTGGCGGGCTGTATCTGGAGCTGCAGCCCAACGGGGGCAAGTGGTGGCGCCTGAAGTACCGGCATGAGGGCAAGGAGAAGCGCATCGGGCTGGGTACCTATCCCGAAGTGACGCTGGCCGAGGCCCGCAAGCGCCGGGACGATGCCCGCGCCCTGGTGGCGGCTGGCACCGACCCCAGCGAGGCCCGCAAGGAAGCCAAGGCGAGCCGCGCCCAGGCTCAGGAGATCGAAGCCAAGAGGGAGGCCGGCGAGCCCCTGCCGGGCACCTTCGAGGCCGTGGCGCGCGACTGGCTGGCCGTCCGGCGCGACGAGTGGGCACCGAGCTACTTCGAGAAGATCGAAGCGCGCTTGGCCAATGACGTCTTCCCCTACGTCGGACGCACGCCCATCGGTGACGTTACCCCGCCTGATCTTCTGGCGCTGCTGCGCCGCATCGAAGCGCGCGGCGCCATCGAATCCGCCCGCCGCGTGCGCGAAACCTGCTCGCTGGTGTTCCGCTTCGCTGTGGCCGAGGGCCGGGTGATCAGCGACCCCGCGCGCGACCTGGCCGGCGCCCTCAAGACCCACACGCGGCGCCACATCCCCGCCGTCACCGACCCGGTGCGGTTCGGCGAGCTGCTGCGCGCCATCGACGCCTACCGGGGCACGCCCCCGGTGCGGGCCGCGCTGCAACTGGCCGCCCTGGTGTTCCTGCGCCCAGGCAGTGAGCTGCGGGAAGCCGAGTGGTCGGAGTTCGACCTGGAGGCCGGCGCCTGGCTGGTGCCGCCGCGCGGATGAAGCGGCGCAAGCACGGCAAGGAGAACGGCGCGGATCACCTGGTCCCCCTGAGCCGTCAGGCCGTCGAGATCCTGCGCGAGCTGCAGCCGCTGACCGGGCGCGGCGCGCACGTCTTCCCCGGTGTGCGCCACCGTGACCAGCCCATGAGCGATAACACGCTGAACGCGGCGCTGGATGCGCTGGGCTTCGACGGCAAGGAGCACCGCGCCCACGGGTTCCGCAGCAGCGCCCGGACCATGCTGCACGAGCGCCTGAACGTGGCGCCCGAGGTGATCGAAGCGCAGTTGGCCCATTCGGTGCCCGACGCCTTGGGCCGCGCCTACAACCGCACCGAGTTCATGGACCAGCGCCGCCAGATGATGCAGACATGGGCCGATTACCTGGACAAGCTGCGCCACGGCGCCCAGGTGATCCCGTTCAAGGCCGCCTGAACTGATACCCTGCACGATGCCGCGCTAGGCTGATCCCCGAACCCCAGGCGCCCCACCTGGTCGGCGCGGCACTTCATCGTGTGGGGCTGCGTTGGGGAATGCATGGACGAAGAAGATCTATCCGGCAATACCGACGATGAATTAAGCGACATTGCACACGAGGTACATCGACAGTTATCAGTGTTTATTATTAACCCGGCAATCAAAAGCATCACTCATGCCGCATACCGGATCGATACTGAATTGAAGTAGCGCGCGACCCGTCCAGGTGTGGAGGAAAGCTGACGCATGAAATCTTCTGCCAT
>JAUPTP010000417.1 GCA_030918015.1 Pseudomonadota bacterium | reverse complement strand
AAGAACCGACGCCTGTGGAAGAACTGCGAGCGCTGGCTCAACACCAGCCTGCAGTTCGTCCATCTCGCCTTTCTGGCCTTGCTTCTCAGGAGATCGTGAACACGCTCTCAGGGCGCCGTGTAGCGCTTCGCGCGCAGGTTGCGCTTGATGTCCTGCAGCATCGGACGCAGGTCCGGTCCCAGGCGCAGCGCCACGCCGGTGGTCAGGATGTCGATCACCGTCAGGTGCAGCAGGCGGCTGACCATCGGGCTGTAGCGGTCGTAGTCCTCGGGATGGTCGACGCTCAGCAGCACATGCGCCTGGTGCGCCAGCGGCGTGCCGCTGGCGGTGATGACGATGGTGGTCGCGCCCCGGCGGCGCGCGATCTCCAGCGCATCGAGCAGGTCGCGGCTGCGGCCCGAGTTCGAGATGATGACCACGCAGTCGCCCGGCTCGAGCATGGTCGCGGCCATCACCTGCACATGCGCGTCGTTGTAGGCGACCGAGTGCACGCCGAGGCGGAAGAACTTGTGCTCGGCATCGTGCGCGACGATGCCGGAGTTGCCCACCCCGTAGAACTCGATGCGGCGCTTGTCGCGCGCGGCCAGCGTCAGTGCGTCGATCGCGCGCTCGAAGGCGTGCGCCGCGGCGTCGTTGCGGTACTTCAGCAGCGCGCTGACCGCGTTGTCGATGACCTTGACGACCAGATCGGCCGGCTTGTCGTCCTCGTCGACCGAGCGGTGCACGAAGGGCACGCCCTCGTTGACCGTGCCGGCGAGCTTGAGCTTGAAGTCGGCCAGGCCGTCGTAGCCGACGCTGCGGCAGAAGCGCACCACGGTGGGCTTGCTGACATGGGCGCGCTCGGCGAGTTCCGCCACCGGCAGGCTGGCGAAGCTGCGCGCGTCGGCCAGCACCAGCTTGCCCACGCGCTGCTCGGCCGGCGACAGCGCCGGCAGCGAGGCGCGGATGCGGTCGAGCATCGGCGGCAGCGCGTTCGTGCCGCTGGGGGTGTTCGTCGACGGTGAGGGCATTGGGGTATTCAAATCACTGTTCCTCGCTCCAGGCGAAGCCGTCGCGGGCGACCAGCGCGCTGGCCGCGGCAGGGCCCCAGCTGCCGGCAGCATAACCGCGCGGCCCCTCGCCGCCGCTCTGGCGCTCGCGCTCCCAGGCCTCGAGGATCGGCTCGACCCAGCGCCAGGCCTGTTCCTGCTCGTCGCTGCGCACGAACAGGTTCAGCCGGCCGGCGATCGCGTCGAGCAGCAGGCGCTCGTAGGCGCCGACCCGCTCGCTCGGGAAGGCCTTCTCGAAGTCCAGGTCCAGCGAGACCGGCGCCAGCGCCTCGGCCGTGCCGCTGCCCTTGGCCGCGAGCAGGTGCAGCTCCAGGCCGTCCTCGGGCTGCAGCTTGATCACCAGCTTGTTGGCCCGGTGCGCGCCGGGGAAGATCGGGTGCGGCACCGGGCGGAAGTTGACGACGATCTGGGCCTCGCGGGTGGCCAGGCGCTTGCCGGTGCGCAGGTAGAAGGGCACGCCCGCCCAGCGCCAGTTCTGCACCTCGGTGCGGATCGCCACGAAGGTCTCGCAGTGGCTGCCCGCGGGCACCTTGATCTCCTGCTGGTAGCCGGGCACGGACTGGCCGTTCACATTGCCGGCACGGTACTGGCCGCGCACCACGTCGCGCGAGACCGACTCCGGCGTGAAGGGCTTGAGCGACTTCAGGACTTTCAGCTTCTCGTCGCGGATCGCGTCGGCGTCGCTGGTGGAGGGCGGCTCCATCGCGATCATCGTCAGCAGCTGCAGCGCATGGTTCTGGATCATGTCGCGCAGCGCGCCGGTGCGGTCGTAGAAGTCGCCCCGCGTGCCCACGCCCAGCGATTCCGACAGCGTGATCTGGATGTTGGCGATGCTCTCGCGGCGCCACAGCGGCTCGAAGAGGGCATTGCCGAAGCGCAGCGCCATCAGGTTCTGCACGCTCGGCTTGCCGAGGTAGTGGTCGATGCGGAAGGCCTGCTCCTCGCGGAAGACCGAGCGCACCACGCGGTTGATCTCCTGCGCGCTGGCCAGGTCGTGGCCCAGGGGCTTTTCCAGCACGACGCGGATGTGCGGCGCGTTCAGGCCGGCGGTGCCGAGCTGCTCGCAGATCGCCGGGAACAGGTGCGGGCTGGTGGCGAGATAGAGCACCACGGTGTCGGCGCCGCGCGCGTCCAGCCAGTCCTTCAGGCCGGCGTAGTCCTCCGGCTTGGACAGGTCCATGCGGCGGTAGTGCAGCAGCTCGGCGAAGCGGGCGAACTCCTCGTCGCTCGGGCGCTTGGAGCTGTCGACCTCGTGGAAGCGCTCCTTGATGAAGGCGCGGTATTCGTCGTCCGAGCGCTGGTCGCGCGCCACCGCCAGGATGCGGCCGCCGGCGGGCAGCTTGCCGTGGCGGAAGGCCTGGAACAGCGCGGGCATCAGCTTGCGCCAGGTCAGGTCGCCGGTGCCACCGAAGAAGACGAGATCGAAGGACATGGACAGGCCTCGAGAGGTTGGGCCGCGGCGCCTGCGGTCGCGGTCCGGGTCGAAAGGAAAGTCAGGCCGGATGTAACCCGGTTTCAAGAATCATGATGCAACAGTTTCTTTTGCCGGTCAATCCGCCCCGGGGTCCGGCCCGGGGCGTGACGGATCGTGCAGCGCAGCACGATCCGGTAACCGGCTTGTTCTGACCGGTGACCGATGCGGCTGCCGACTCGGGTTCTAATGTCGGCCTGCGGTGCCGCCGAGATGCGGCGCTTCTCACACCATCTCGTGTCCTTCCGCACGCCCACGCCATGAATCAGCTCGATCAGCTCAAGCAGTTCACCACCGTCGTCGCCGACACCGGCAACTTCAAGCAGCTCGCCCAGTTCGCGCCGCAGGATGCGACGACCAACCCGTCGCTGATCCTGAAGGCGGTGCAGCAGCCCGAGTACGCGCCGCTGCTGGCCGAGACGGTGGCGGCGCACCGCGGCCGCGCGCTCGACGAGATCGTCGACGAGGTGCTGGTGCGCTTCGGCCTGGAGATCCTGAAGGTGGTGCCGGGCCGCGTCTCGACCGAGGTCGACGCGCGCCTGAGCTTCGACACCGCCGCCACGGTGGCGCGCGCGCACCGCCTGATCGCGCTGTACGAGGCCGCGGGCATTCCTCGCAGCCGCGTGCTGATCAAGATCGCCTCCACCTGGGAAGGCATCGAGGCGGCGCGCCAGCTCGAGAAGGAAGGCATCCGCTGAACCTGACGCTGCTGTTCGCCTTCTGCCAGGCGGTGGCCTGCGG
>JAUPTP010000018.1 GCA_030918015.1 Pseudomonadota bacterium | reverse complement strand
GACCATCAGCAGGTCCGCCAGCAGGCTCTCGCAGCGCACCGACAGCACCACCTGAGGACCATCCTTGGGCCAGACCTCGCCCACGGTGCGCATCAGCTCGCCGACCGGCAGCCAGCGTGCCGCCTGCCCCAGCGGAAAGACGGTCAGCCGGGTGGCCATCACGTTGCGATGGCGGTCGATGATCGGGCAATAGCTCAGCGCGACCTGCCCGAGAATGGGTGCATCCGGGAACAGCATGGTGCAGAAGACAGCGGGTCGGGGTGAATCAGCCGGAATGTCCGGAGGCCGGTGCGCTCACGATCAGGTCCCGATGTAGTCGAACAGCGACATCTTGCCGATGGTCGCGTAGGACTTCAGGGCGGCCTGATAGACCGTCTCCTTCGTGCTCAGGTCGGAGATGGCAGACGCCAGGTCCAGGTCCTCGGACTTGGAGCGGATCTCCTGGTCGGCCAGGATGCGACTCTCGGTGCGCGACTCGAAGCCATCCAGCCGGTTGAGCGTGTCGCCCGCACGCGAGCGCACCGTCTGCAGGTTGGAGAGCACCTGGTCCAGATCGCGCAGACCGGAGTTGCGCACCTGCTCCAGCGCGCCGCTGTTGGACGAGGCATCCGACAGCACCGAGATCATCTTGTCGAGCGCGTCGAAGACACTGAGGTCTTCGGTCGAGGGCTCGACCGTGAAGACATCCCCGGTCTGCGGCGTGCCCGACACCGCGAAGCTCATGCCCGGCAGCGCCGTGATGGTCTGCCCCGACACATAGGCCCGCGTGCTGCCGGCCGCATCCGGATAGGGCGAGCTGCTGCCATCGGCGGCGATGCGGTTCAGGGTGTAGGTCGAGCTGTCGGTGAAGGTGAGCTCGTAGCTCTCGCCCTCGCCGAGCTCCAGCGCCGAGGGGTTGCTCACGCTGCCGGCGCTGATCCAGGCGGTGCTGCCGCTGACGACCCGCGCCGAGGTCTCGAAGACGCCGTTGCCGCTGCGCGCACCCATCCAGGTGGCCTGACCATCGACCGACAGCGGCAGCGCCTCCTCTTCCGAGGCTTGCGCCGCTTCGGCCACGCCCTGATAGATCACGCCGCCGGCGGTGTCGACAAAGGCGGTGCGCTCCGCGCCCTGACCGCCAAAGATGAAATGGTCCCCGGTGTCGGTGGTGTTGGCCAGCCGCAGCAGCTCGCTGCGCGCGTTCTTCAGGCTGTTGGCCAGCGTGGCACGGTCACTGGCGCTGTAGGCGCCGTTGCCCGCCGAGATCAGGGTCTCGCGCGCGGACTGAACCACATCGATCGCGCTGCCCATCGTCGACTCGGTCAGCGACATCGCGGTGCGACTGGCCTCCATCGAACGCAGCAGCCCTTCGCTGCGGGTCTGATTGACACGGGCGCGCTCGCCGCGGGCCGCTGCTGCAGGATCGTCGCTGGGCTTCTCGACGCGGCGGCCGCTGATCAGTCGCTCACGGGCATCGCTCACCGATTTTTCGTGGCGTTGCAGGGCAAGGAGGCTGGAATCGCGGCTCTGGGCCGAGGCGATGCGATAGGTCATGGCAAGGCTCCGCTCGGTTCGTTATCGACAGGCATCTCGGGATCGGCCTCAGTTCATGATCGACAAGATGGTGTCGAAGATCTTCTGCGTGGTGTTGAGCACCTTGGCGGCCACCTGGTAGTTCTGCTGGAACTGGATCAGCCGGGCCGCCTCTTCCTCGAGGTTGACACCGGTCTCCGAACTGATCTGCTCGGTCACCCGGTCGGCAACGGCCGTCGATGCGGTCGAGTCCGACTCGGCGCGCTGCACCTTCACCCCCAGGTCAGCGACCATGCGGGAATGGGCATCGGTGAAGGAGCGGCCCTCGAAGGTCTTGGCGGTGGCCAGCGACTGCAGCTTCAGCGCGTTGGCATTGCCTGATCCGGCCGAGGCACTGCCAGCGGCCGCGATCTTGCGGCCGTCGGCGATGGCCACGCCGGCATTCTGGGCGGCCTGGCTGACCGGCTGCAGCGTGAAGCGATCCCCCGAGGCCATCGCCGAGCCGCTGACATCGATGCGGAATCCGTCCAGGGTGGCGCCGCTGGCCACGCCGGAGAAGACCTTGCCGTCCGACAGCCGGGTGACCTGGTAGGCCGAGGCATCGGACGGATCCGTGCGCAGCTCGTAATCGCTGGCATGCAGGTCCGCCCCCGACCCGGCGACCCGCGTGATCTGCACCGAGGTGGCCGGCTGACCGAGTGCATCGCGCGCATTGCGGTCACCCGGACGCACGCTGGCCTCGCCGACCGACAGCAGATCGCCCCCGGCGTTGCCGTCCAGATCGGTGCCCTGCGCGTGCTGGGTGTTGATGGTGTCGGCCAGCACCGTGGCCAGCACGCCGAGCTGGTTGCGCGCCTCCGACAGGTCCTCGTTCTGGAACCGCAGCAATCCGCCGAGATTGCCCCCGGTGATGCTGTCCGAATCAAGTGGCCGGGTGGTGCCGCTGGACTCGATCTCCAGGTGGGCCATGCGGGGCGACCCGTCGGACAGGCTCACGCTGAGCTCACGGGTATCGCTGCCCATCACCAGCGCCTGCCCGCCGGCGGCGAACAGGCTGACGGTGCCATCCAGCTTGCCATCGGCGCCACGGGTATCGACACGGCTGACCTCGATGTGCTGACTCAGCTCCTTGATGAGCTGGTCGCGCTGATCGAGCAGATCGTTGGGCTGGTTCGCCTCCGATGCGGTGCCGGCGAGCTTGCTGTTGAGGCTGGCGATCTTGGCGGTCAGACCGTTGACCAGCGAGACCTGATCCTCGATCTCCGAGAGCGTGGCGTCGTGCAGCTGCTCGATCTGGTCCCCGGTGGCACGAAAGCGCGAGGTCAGCTCCTGCGCCTTGCCCAGGACCACCTCGCGCACCGACTCGTCCGTCGGCGCCGCAGCCAGGTCGGAGAAGGAGGCGTACAGATCGGCGGTGGCCTGGCCCAGGCCTTCCTCGCCCAGACCATAGGCACTCTCGAGCTGCTCGAGCAGGCCGAGACGGGTGCTGTCGGCGGCAGCCTGCGCCTGGGTCTGCGTCACCTGTCCGGACAGGAAGGCGTTGTACGAACGCTCGACCGTCTGCACCGACACGCCGCGTCCGATGTAGCCGCCCGAGGTCTGCTGGCCCGCCACCGTGCTCAGCTTGACCTCCTGACGCGAATAGCCCTTGACGCTGGCATTGACGATGTTGTGGCCCGTGGTGGCGAGCTGGGCCTGTGCGGCGAACATCGCCTGCACACTCATGTTCATCAGGATGGACGTGCTCATGGCGGTCTCGGTGGAGTCTGGGAATCGGGAGGCCTGCAGGTCGTCGGGCAGCAGCCTGCTCGGCGTCAGGAACGAGGCGGCCGGTCCGGGCCCCACAGGCCGGCACTGGATCTGGAAGAACTCATGAGGTGATGTCGGCAGCTCCGCGGTCGCGCTGAAGCCTGCGGGTCGTCTCAATCACACGCCGCAGCTTGCCGGCATAGTCCGGATCGGTCGCGTAGCCGGCGCGCTGCAGGCTGCCGGCAAACGCTGCAGCGTCGCCGGTCGAGCGCATGGCCTCGGCGTATCGCGGGCTGGTGCCGATCAGCCGGGCATAGTCGCGGAAGCTCTCCTCGTAGGAGGCATAGGCGCGGAAACTCGCTCGCACCTTGCGCGGCGTGCCGTCGATGACCTCGGTGGTGGTGACGGCCACGGTCGGCCCCGTCCAGCCGGCGCCCGCCTTGATGCCGAACAGGTTGTGCGAGTTGCTGCCGTCGCTGCCGCGGATCTCGCGCTGCCCCCAGCCGGTCTCGTGCGCAGCCTGGGCCAGCATGAAGTCGGCCGGGATGCCGCTGGCACCGGCCACGGCCCGTGCGGCCTGGGCATGCCGGGCGATGAACTGCCGGGCGCTGGCGCCGGCCTCGCGGCCGAGGCGGCCGGTGCCGGTCTCGTCATCGTTCGTCGAGGCCGGTGCCGCCGCCGACATGCGGCGCCCGGCCAGCGCATTCATCGCCCAGGTCGACATCGGCAGCATCGTCATCGCGCCGGGTTCGGCGGTGGCCGACAGGCCCGCCGAGCCCGCGGGCAGCCCCGCCTGACGCTCGAGCTGCCGCGCGATCGCCGCCGCCAGCCCGCCCGGCTGACCCGACATCTGCGCCGCGTACTGCTGGTCGAGCATGTCGCGCCCCATGCCGGTGGCCTGGTTCTCGAGCAGGCCCGTCGACATCGTCGTGGCGCGCATGCTCTTCATCAGCTCCTGCATGAACAGCGCCTCGAACTGCTTGGACACCTCGCGGATCGCGGCCTTCGGGTCTTCGGTGGCCGCGCGCCGCAGCGCGTTCAGCGAGCCCCCGGTCGCCGCGAGCTGCTGCGACGACGAGGCATCCGGAGTGCGTGCAACCATGTCAGATGACCTCCAGTTCGGCCTGAAGCGCCCCGGCCGCCTTGATCGCCTGCAGGATGGTCAGCAGGTCGGCAGGCGTCGCGCCCAGCGAGTTCAGGGCCTTGACCACCTCGGTGAGCTTGGTGCCTGCAGGCAGCTGGATCAGCGCCCCGCCGTCCTGCTGCATCTTGATGTCGGTCTTCTCGGTGACGACGGTCTGCCCGCCGGTCGACAGCGGCGCGGGCTGGCTGACCTGGGGCGTCGAGCTGATCGTCACCGAGAGGTTGCCGTGCGCGACGGCACAGGCCCCCAACGTGACGGCCTGGTTCATCACCACCGAGCCGGTGCGCGCATTGACCACCACCTTGGCCGCCGGCGCGGCCATGGTGACCGGCAGGTTCTCGACCTCGGCCATGAAGGTGACGCGCTCGTCGGGCGTGGCCGGCATGCGCACCTTGACGACCCGCCCGTCCAGGGCCTGGGCCGTGTTCGCGCCGAAGCGGGTGTTGATCGCCCCGGCCACCGCGCGCGCGGTGGCGTAGTCGCTGCTCGTCAGGTCGAGCTGCAGCGTGTCGCCCTGAGCGAGCGGACTGAGCACGCCGCGCTCGACGGTGGCGCCCCCAGGAATGCGCCCGGCCAGCAGGTGGTTGACCTGAACCTTCGAGCCCCCGGCCGAGGCGCCGGCCCCCCCCACCATCAGGTTGCCCTGGGCCAGCGCATAGATCTGGTTGTCGGCCCCGCGCAGCGGCGTGGCCACCAGGGTGCCACCGCGCAGGCTCTTGGCATTGCCCAGCGAGGAGACGGTGATGTCGAGCAGCTGGCCCGGCTGGGCGAAGGGCGGCAGCGTGGCGGTCACCAGCACCGCGGCGACGTTCTTGAGCTGCATCGAGGTGCCCGCCGGCACCGTGACCCCGAGCTGCTGCAGCATCGCGTTGAGGCTCTGCGTGGTGAACGGGGTCTGCGTCGTCTGGTCGCCGGTGCCGTCCAGGCCCACCACCAGGCCGTAGCCGATGAGCTGGTTCGGGCGCACGCCCTGCACCGAGGCCACCTCCTTGATGCGTGCCGTCGCCCCGCCCGTCTGGGCCAGCGCCGGGGTGACCCCGGCGGCCAGCAGCGCGATCAGCATGATCGTGCCGAACAGCAGGAGCGGCGAGCGCCGCAGCCAGGAAAAACGGATCATCGCAGGCTCCGCCGAGACGCCGGGCACGGCATCAGATCGGCATCAGGTTGAGGAAAAAGCGCGACAGCCAGCCGATCTGCTGTGCGTCGGCCTGGCCGCCACGGCCCTTCTGCTCGACGCGCACATTGGCGATCTGTGCCGACGCCACCTGGTTGCCCGGCTGGATCGCGCGCGGATCGATCTGGCCCGAGAAGCGCAGCACGTCCACGCTGTCGTTGACGCCGATCTGCTTCTCGCCGGCGATCACCAGGTGGCCGTTGGACAGCACCTCGACGACCGTCGCGGTGATCGTGCCGCTGAAGTTGTTGCTGTTCTGCGTGCCGCCCTTGCCGCTGAAGGTGTTGGAGCTGCTGCCCCCGACCCCCGCGCGCGCGAAGGAGTTGGCCGACAGCAGCGGCAGCGCGGTGACCGAGCCCGAGAGTTCGCCCTTCTACTCGACCGTGCTGGTCGAGTTGGAGCTGGCGCTCACCTTTTCGACGATCTGCACCGTGATGGTGTCGCCGATCAGCCGCGCGCGGTGATCCTCGAACAGCGGCCGGTACTGGCTGGCCTGGTAGATCGAGCCGTTGGCGACGATCTGCATCGGCATCACAACAGGACGGACCACCGGCGTCTCGGGCATGTCGACCTTGGCCACCGTCGGCATGACCGACTGGCAACCAGCCAGCAGCACGGCCAGCAGCGAGGCCAGCGCCCCGGCCGGTCCGGGCCGCCAGCCGCCCGTCACAGCTGCGCCAGACGCTGCAGCATCTGGTCCGAGGTCGAGATCGCCTTGGAGTTGAGCTCATAGGCCCGCTGGGTCTGGATCATGCCGATCAGCTCCTCGACCACGTTGACGTTCGAGGACTCGACGAAGCCCTGCGCGAGGTTGCCGGTGCCGTCGGCACCCGGGGCCGACACATTGGGCGTGCCCGAGGAGGCGGTCTCGGTGTAGAGGTTCTGGCCGCGCGGCTCCAGGCCGGCCGGATTGACGAAGTTGGCCAGCGTCAGCTGACCCACCTGCTGCGGCGCCGCCTGCCCCGGCACGGTGACAGAGACCGTGCCGTCCGCCCCGACGGTGATCGACTGGGCATTGGCCGGAATCGTCACGCCGGGCAGGACCTGCTGGCCGTTGTTGGTCACCATCTGGCCGGTCGAGCTGACCTGGAAGGCGCCATCGCGGGTGTAGCCGGTCGAGCCGTCGGGCATCTGCACCTGGAAGAAGCCGTTGCCCTTGATCGCGACATCGAGCGGGTTGGAGGTCTGCTGCAGCGTGCCCTGGCTGAACTGGCGCGAGGTCGCCACCGTGCGCACGCCCAGGCCGACCTGCAGGCCGGTGGGCAGCTGCGCCTGCTCGCCGTTGGAGGCGCCGGTCTGGCGCAGCGACTGGTACATCAGATCCTCGAAGACCGCATGCGACTTCTTGAACCCGTTGGTGGCCACGTTGGCCAGGTTGTGCGAGGTGACATCCAGCTGGGTCTGCTGGGCCTCCATGCCGGTCTTCGAGATCCACAGCGCACGCATCATGGCGTCGGCTCCTTGTTCATGTCAGTTCAGATCCGCGCGGGATCAGTTCATCGACAGCAGCTGCTGGGCCTGCTGCTCGTCCTTCTCGGCGGTCTGCATCGCCTTGGTCTGGGCCTCGAACTGGCGTGCGGCGGCGATCATCGCCACCATCGTGCCCACGGCGCTGACGTTCGAGCCCTCCAGCGCCCCCTGGGTGACGCGCGCGGTCGGCTCGGCCGCCAGGTCGCCGCCCTCGGCACGAAACAGGCCGTCATTGCCGCGCTTGAGGGCCGTCTCCGGCACCACCAGCTTCAGTCGCCCGACCGGCGTCGACGGGGCGCCGGGAACCTGCGCGGCCACCGTGCCGTCATCGCCGATCGTGACCGAGGCATTGGGCGGAATCGAGATCGGACCGCCCTCGCCGATCACCGGCAGGCCACCCGAGCGGGTCACCAGCGTGCCGTCGGCGGTGGTCTCGAAGCCCCCCGCGCGGGTGTAGGCCTCGGTGCCGTCCAGCGCCTGCACCGCGAACCAGGCATTGCCCTGGGCCGCGACGTCGAGCGCGCGGCCGGTGGCCATGACCTGGCCCGGCGCCGGGTTGTAGCCGGTCGTGGTCTCCAGCGCGTAGGCCCGGGTCGTGGCGCCATCGCCGCGCACCGGCACCGCGCGGAAGGCCTGCAGCTCCTCGCGGAAGCCCGCGGTCGACACATTGGCCAGATTGTTGGCCAGCACATCCTGGCGCTGCATCGTCGCCTTCGCGCCCGACATCGAGAGGTAGATCCTGCGGTCCATCGCCGGCTCCGTTCAGTGCAAGGGGCGGCCGCTCAGCGCAGGCTCACCAGCGTCTGCAGCACCGAGTCCTGGGTCTTGATCGTCTGCGCATTGGCCTGGTAGAGGCGCTGCACGGTGATCATGTTGACCAGCTCGGCGGTCATGTCGACGTTGGACTCCTCCAAGGACTTCGACTTCAGCAGCCCCAGCGTGGCCGAGCCCGGCACGCCGGCGACCGGATCGCCCGAGGCGTAGCTCGAGGCCCAGACATTGCCGCCCATCGACTTCAGGCCCTGCGTGTTGCGGAAGTTCGCCAGCTCGATCTGGCCGGCGGTCTGGGTCATGCTGTTCGAGTAGCGGGCGGTGATGATGCCGTCCTCCTCGATGGTGAGCTGGGTCAGCTGACCCGGCGCATAGCCATCCTGGCTGACATCGGTCACGCCGAAGTTGCCCCCGAACTGGGTCAGCGCCGCCAGATCGACGGCGATGCCGCTGATGGCGTCGTTCGACGAGGATCCCGCAACGTTCAGCGTCAGCGAGGGCGTCGGCTGGGCGGTCCCGCCCACCGTCACGCTCGGATTCAGGCCGTTGCTGTCGAAGGCGACGGTGGCCTGGGTGATGAGCTCCGGATTGCCATCTGCATCACTGTCGGGCGATGTGACATAGACGTTCCAGCTGTCCGTCGCGGTTTTCTGGAAATAGAGCGTCACGTCCACCGGCTGGCCCTTGGCATCGTAGACACGCACCGAGGTGGCGTTGTTGTAGGTCGAGGGATCGTCGTAGTCGATGACGGCGGTCGTGGCGGGGGGCACGGCGGCGATCGCCGTCTTGCGCGAATCGAGATTCATCTCGAACGTGACTTCACTGGTCGCCTTCGGCTCGATGCCCACGGTGGGCAGTTGCAGCTGCGAGCGCACCTGCGTCACCAGGTTGCCCACGCTGTCGACCGGATAGCCCAGCAGACGGTGGCCCGCCCCGTTGACGATGTAGCCCTCGTTGTCGAGCTTGAACTGGCCATTGCGCGAATACAGCATCTGGCCGCTGGTGTCCTGCAGCTGGAAGAAGCCGTCACCGTTGATCGCCACGTCCATCAGATTGCCCGTCGAGGCAATGCCCCCCTGCGAGAACTGCTGCGCAATACTCGCCACCTGCACGCCGATGCCCGCACTGTTGGAGCCGCCCAGCGAGCGCGCGTAGAGATCGGCAAACTCGGCCCGGGCCGCCTTGGCCCCGTAGGTGCCGGCATTGGCGATGTTGTTGCCGATGACCTCGAGGCTCTGGCTGGTGGCGTTCAGGCCCGACAGGCCTTGCTGAAAGCTCATGGGGAACTCCTGGGGGAATGCGCGGGGGAATGTGCGTGAGTGAAAGAGAACTGCGTGTCGAGACCGACCGGATCAGCTGCCGAAGGCGCGGACGTCGCTGTAGGCGACGGTCGAGCCGTCCTTGAGGGTCAGGCTGATCGAGGCGCTGCCGCTGGTGCCCGCGGCCACCGCGCTGATCTGCTGGCTCTGCAGCGCGGTGGTGCTCACCGACGTGGTGCCGCGGGTCGCGCTGACCCGGAAGCTCAGCCCGGTGGTGTCGACGCCGTCGCCGGGCGTCCAGCTGAACTGGTGACGGCCCGAGGTCTCCGCACCGATGTCGATCGTGTCGACGACCCGTCCGGCGCTCGAGAGCACCTCGACCTTGACCGAGTCGGCGGCACTGCCCAGCTCGAAGTAGCCGGTGCCGACCCCATCGGTCACCGGCAGCGTCTTGCCCGGCGCGATGACCGAGCGCCCCACCAGCGAGGCACCCTGCATCGCCTGCATCTGCAGGAACTGGCTCGACATCGCCGAGATGCCCTCGCTGACCTTCTCCAGCCCGGAGACGGTGTTGATCTGGGCGAGCTGGCTGGTGAACTGGGCGTTGTCGGTCGGGTTGAGCGGATCCTGGTTCTGGATCTGCGTGATCAGCAGCTTCATGAACTGGTCCGACATCGCCTTGGTCGAACTGGTCGTGGTCGAGCTGGAGGTGCTGCCGTTGAGCTGGTCGATCAGCGCACTGCGCGTCTGCGAGGCCGAGGAGGAGGTGGTGGTGGTGGTCATGGGCCGGTGCTCCGTGGTGATCAGCTCTGGCCCATCTGCAGCGTCTTCAGCAGCAGGGACTTGGCCGTATTCATCACCTCGACGTTGTTCTGGTAGGACCGCGAGGCGGAAATCATGTTGACCATCTCCTCGACCGGATTGACGTTGCTGAAGGTCACATAGCCTTCCGCGTCGGCATTCGGGTGGCCGGGGTCATGGATGCGCCGCCCGGGCGAGTCGTCCTCGCGCACGGTGGACACCTTCACGCCGACGCTGGCGGCGTCGTCGCCCATCGGCTGCGTCTGGAAGACCACCTGACGGGCCTTGAAGCTCTTGCCATCCGGGCCCGCCGCGGTGTCGGCATTGGCGAGGTTGGACGAGACGGTGTTGAGCCGCTGGCTCTGCGCGCTGACCGCGCTGCCGGAGACATGGAAGATCTTGAGCAGAGACATCATTGCCCCTTGATGGCATCGAGCATGGTGCGCACGCTGCCGTTGATGAAGCGCAGCGAGGCCTCGTACTTGACCGCGTTGTCGGCGAAGCTCGCCCGCTCGCGGTCCATGTCGACGGTGTTGCCGTCCAGGTTGGTCTGGCTGGGCAGCGCGTACAGCTGCCCGGCCTCGCGGGTGGCGGGCAGCTGGCCCAGCCCCAGATGGCGATCGCTGGTGCCGGTCACCATGACGACCGGCGCGGTCGCGCTGCCGGTGGCCTGGCGCAGGGCCGTGGCGAAATCGATGTCACGGGCCTGGTAGCCGGGCGTGTCGGCATTGGCGATGTTGCTCGCGATCAGCCGCTGGCGCTCGGCGCGCAGCAGCAGGGCCTGGGACTGGAAGCCCAGCGAGTTGTCGAGACGGTTCAGCATGACATCCTCGGCATCGGGGGTCGTGGTTCGCGGATCTGGCGGCATTCTTGATGCCCGCTTTCCCCCCTGCTCCCCGGAAAAGGACGGGGCGCGCGCCCCATCTTGGCCACTGGACCGAGCCGGTGCCTTCTACAGTGACACGTCATGATCGCGCCTCTGTCCGCCCCCCCAGCCCGCCCGCCGCAGCCGCGGCCGCACGCGGTCTGCGGCCGCCGCTTCGGCGCGGCATCCCTGCTCTGGGCGCTGCTGCTCGGGCTGTCCGGAGCCAGTCTGGCCGCCGAGGAGGAAAGCGGCCAGGCACCGCTGCCGCTGGAGCGCATCATGGACATCGCGCGCGGCAGCGCCGCGCTGCTGCCGGCCGACGCCCGCATCGAGATCGAGCCCGGCCAGCTCGACCCGCGACTGAAGCTGGCCCCCTGCCAGCGCATCGAACCCTATCTGCCTGCCGGCTCCACCGCCTGGGGCCGCACCCGCGTCGGGCTGCGGTGCACCCGCGGCACCGTGCCCTGGAATGTCTATCTGCCGGTGACGGTGCGCGTCTGGAGCGTGGCGGTCGTCAGCGCCGGCCCGCTGCAGGCCGGCACCGAACTGCGCGCCGAGGATCTCCTGCTGCAGGAGGTCGACATCGCGGCCGCAGCCGCGCCGGTCTTTCGCGACCCGCAGGCCGCCGTGGGCCGGCAGCTGACCACGGCCCTGTCGCCTGGCACGCCCCTGCGGGCCCACCACCTGCGCACGCGCCAATGGTTCGCCGCCGGGGAGACGGTCACGCTGGTCTACCTGGGCGAGGGGTTCACCGCCAGCACCGAGGCCCATGCCCTGTCGAACGGCGTCGATGGCCAGGCGGTGCGGGTGCGCACACCCTCCGGCAAGGTCGTCACCGGCATGCCCGCCGGCGAGCGACGCGTCGAGGTGCGCTCATGAGCCGCAAGGTCCGCCGCGATGCCGAACGGGACGGCCCGGGCTGGCTGATCACGCCCGATCTGTCCGCCACCCCGGAAATGCATCTTCACGCACATTTGATACACAAGAGGATACAACTTGCGTACGCCCCGGCTAAAGTGACCGGCGGGCCGACCGATACCCACCTTGACACAGAGGTTCCGAGAATTCGGTCACACGCCAAGGCACAGGGGTTGTGCTCAGGCGGTCGAATGCTCGAGACCCGGAGCAAGGATCGCCAAAGGTCCGCAGGAGTACGTGATGATGATCGGCAACAGCAATCCCCTGAACACCTCGGCCACGACGCCGGTGACACCCGCCGCCTCGCAGGCCCGGCCGGAAACGAGTGCCCCTCGTGAGGCCACGCCGCCGGCGCCCTCGGCGGGCCTGCCCGACGGTGCGGCCGACAGCACCTCGGTGCAGATGTCCGAGACCAGCGCCACGCTGCGCGAGGGCGGCACGGCCGATGCGTCCGAGTTCGACACGGAGAAGGTCCAGCGCATGCGGCTGGCCATCTCCAGCGGCGTCTACCGCGTCAACGCGGAAGCGATTGCCGACAAGCTGCTGGCCAATGCCCAGGATCTGCTCGGACAGATCGGCACCGGTCGCTGAGCCCGGGCGGGTCGAGTCTCGCCGGGGTGATGTTGTTCACAGCCTCTCGCGAGACCCTTGACCATGACCGTTCAGACGCCATTGCCCGCGAACCTGTCCCCGGAGGCCCTGATGGGCCGCCTCGAACGGGAAATCGCGCTGCTCGAGCATGCGATCCGGCTGCAGGCGCACGACCGGATCGAACCGCAGGCACATCGGCTGCACGATCTGCTGGCCCGCACGATGGACACGCTGACCCCGGCCGCCCGGCAGCGTCGGCTGCCCCCCGACCTGCAGGATCGCCTGCGCGCGGCAGCCATCCGGGTGCGCGACACCCAGATCCGCCTGGCCCGGGACCGGATCCCGGTGGATCGGGCCGTGGCGATGCTGGCCGGTGAGCGCCTCGATCCGCTACAGCGCGGCTACGACACCTGAGCGGAAAACGGCGTCAGGTGCGCGGCAGCGTGACGCCGGTCTGGCCCTGGTACTTGCCGCCACGGTCGCGGTAGCTGGTCTCGCAGATCTCGTCGGACTCGAAGAAGAGCACCTGCGCGCAGCCTTCGCCCGCGTAGATCTTGGCCGGCAGCGGCGTGGTGTTGGAGAATTCCAGCGTCACATAGCCCTCCCACTCGGGCTCGAAGGGCGTGACGTTGACGATGATGCCGCAGCGCGCATAGGT